>NZ_JBSGET010000026.1:0-69420 GCF_053603035.1 Kitasatospora sp. NPDC004272
GGGCGCGCCCCGCCCCCCCGCCCCCCACCCCCGTCACGGTTATCGACACCAGCCGCCCCGGACTTGAGGTCCCCGGCCCGTCCCGCGCCCCCCGCCCGCCGGGGCCGCCGCCCGTGCCGCGCCCGATCGCCGCCGCGCGCCCCGCGCGCGAGGATGGCGCCGTGGCCGAGCCCCCGCGCACCCCCGGCCCCCGCCGCACCGGACGCCCCGCCGCCGAGGACCGGCTGATGCGCGCGCTGTACCGGGAGCACGCCGGCCCGCTGTACGGCATGGTGCTGCACCTGGTCGGCGGCGACCGGCAGCGCGCCGAGGACGTCGTCCAGGAGACCCTGGTGCGCGCCTGGCGGCACCTCGACCGGCTCGACCCGGACCGCGACGGCCTGCGGCCCTGGCTGGCCACCGTCGCCCGCCGGATCGTCATCGACGGCCGCCGCAGCGCCCGCGCCCGCCCCCGGGAGGTCCCGGAGAGCGCCCTCGACCGCCTCCCGGACCCCGCCGCCCCCGCCGCCGAGGACGAACTCGACCGCGCCCTGCGGCTGATGACGATCACCGACGCGCTCGGCGCGCTGTCCGCCGCGCACCGCGCCGCGATCACCGAGACCTACCTGCGCGGCCGCACCGCCACCGAGGCCGCCGCCGTCCTCGGCGTCCCGCCCGGCACCGTCCGCTCCCGCCTGCACTACGCCCTGCGAGCCCTGCGGCTCGCCCTGGAGGAACGGGGCGTGACCCCATGACCGCACCCCGCGAACCGCACGACGGCCCGCACGACGACGGCCCGTACGACGACGGCCCGTACGACGACGACAGCCCGCACGAGGACCCGTACGACAGCCCGCACGAGGACCCGCACGACGGCCCGCACGAGGACCCGCACGCCGATCTCGGCGCGCACCTGCTCGGCGTGCTCGAACCCGAACGCGCCGCCCGCTTCGCCGAGCACCTCGCGCACTGCCCGCGCTGCACCGCCGAGGCCGCCGAACTCGCCCCCACCACCGCGCTGCTCGCCGAACTCGCCGCCGACGCGCTCCCGGAGCCGGCGGGCGAGGAGCTGCTGCTCGGCCGGGTGTCCGCCGAGCGGCGGCGCGCCAAGGTGCGGCGGCTGGTGCTGGCGGCCGTCGCGGCGATCCTCGCGCTGGGCGGGCCCGCGGTCACCTGGGCGGTCGTCCAGAGCAGTCAGGTCGCCGCCACCGCGCAGCGGTTCAGCGCCACCGACCCGGCCACCGGGGTGTCCGCCACGGTCGGCGTCGACCCCGCCGCCTGGGGCAGCCGGATCACCCTCGACCTGGACCGCGTCCCCGGCCCGCAGACCTGCGAACTGGTCGCGGTCGGCACCGACGGCACCCGGCAGACCGTCACCAGCTGGACCGTCCCGCCCACCGGCTACGGCGCCACCACCGGGCTGCGCACCGCGGGCGGCAGCGGGCTGCCCCCGGCGGCGATCGCCCGCTTCGAGGTCCGCTCCGGGACGTCGGTGCTGGTCACCGTCCCCGTCCCCGGGGCACACTGGAAGCAGTGAGGAGGCCACGCGGGCCCGGGGAGCTGCCCGCCGCGGGGCGCGTGGACGGCGGTGATGAACAACCGGATGCCCCTGCTCTGCCCGCGCTGCGGTCTCCCGCAGCAGGTCGTCCACGAGGACGACCCCCACCACCCGGTGCGCGTGGTGCACACCGGGACCGGCCGCGAGGCGTGCGACGAGCCGGAGACCGTCGAGGAGCCCCCCGGGGAGGACGTCGGAGAGGCGCCGGTCGACGTGGAGCGGACCGGCCTCAGCCGCTGCTGAGACCGGCCCCGCCTCGCCGCCCCGGCCCCGGCGTCGCACCCTGGAAGGACCGGACCGGCCCCGACGACCCGAACACCCAGCACGCACCCGGGAGGTGGCGGCCATGATGAGGACGCTGGTCGGATGGCACATCGAGATGGAGTTCCAGGAGGACGGCGACCGCACCAGGGCCGCCGCGATGGTCCGCCTCGCCGACGGCACCGAGCTGCGTGGCCACGGGAGCGCCACCCGGCGGCACGGCGACAGGCCGCAACTGCGGGTCGGCGAGGAGGTCGCCGGGGCCCGCGCCCTCAACGACCTCGCCATGCAGCTGCTCACCAAGGCGCACGACGAGATGACCCGCCCCGCCGGCGACCCGATGGCCCCGCTGATGTGGCGCGAGGTGACCTGACCGCGCCCCGGATCAGAGCTCGTCCAGCGGCACCGCCGGGTCGGCCAGCCGCTCCGCGTCCACTGCCCGCCCGGAGCGGACCAGTTCGCGGATCGGGTCGGTGACGTCCCAGACGTTGACGTTCATCCCGGCCAGCACCCTCCCGCCGGAGAGCCAGAACGCGATGAACTCCCGCCCGGCGACGTCGCCCCGGAACACCACCCGGTTGTAGCCGCCGGGTTCCGCGTAGCCGGTGTACTCCATGCCCAGGTCGTACTGGTCGGTGAAGAAGTACGGGACGCGGTCGTACACCGCCGCCTTGCCGAGCATCGAGGCGGCCGCCACCGCGGGCTGGTTCAGCGCGTTCGCCCAGTGCTCGACCCGGATCGGCTTGCCGAACAGCGGGTGGAAGGCGTTCGCCACGTCGCCCGCCGCGAACACGTCCGGGTGCGAGGTGGCCAGGTGCTGGTCGGTGCGGACCCCGTTGTCCACGGTCAGGCCCGCGTTCTCGGCCAGCGCCGTGTTCGGGCTGATCCCGACGCCGACCAGCAGCACGTCGGCCGGGACGGTGCTGCCGTCGCCCAGCCGCACCCCGTCCGCCCGCAACTCCTCGAC
The DNA here is from genome assembly GCF_053603035.1 of Kitasatospora sp. NPDC004272. Classification (NCBI taxonomy): domain Bacteria; kingdom Bacillati; phylum Actinomycetota; class Actinomycetes; order Kitasatosporales; family Streptomycetaceae; genus Kitasatospora; species Kitasatospora sp. NPDC004272. Next base: position 2,766 of record NZ_JBSGET010000026.1, read on the forward strand.
CCGGACGCCGAACCGCAGGTCGACGCCGTGCGCCCGGTGCAGGTCGGCGAAGACCCGCGCGGCCTCCCGGCCCAGCACCCGCAGCAGCGGCAGCTCGGCCGCCTCCAGCACCGTCACCTCCGCCCCGGCGGTGCGGGCCGCGGCCGCCGCCTCCAGGCCGATCCAGCCCGCGCCGACCACCACCACCCGGGCGCCGGGGCGGAACGCGGCCCGCAACTGCTCGCTGTCGCCGAGCCGGCGCAGCGTCCGTACGAAGTCCCCGTCGCCGCCCGGCACCGGCAGCGCGCGCGGCGCCGAACCGGTGGCCAGCAGCAGCTTCGAGAACGGCAGCCGCTCGCCGCCCTCCAGCGTCACGGTGTGCCCGGCCGGGTCGATCGCGGTCGCCGCCGTGCCCAGCCGCAGCTCCACCCCGTGCTGCTCGTACCAGTCGGCCGGGTGGACGTAGACCTTCTCCTTCTCCTCCTTGCCGAGCAGGTACCCCTTGGACAGCGGGGGCCGCTCGTACGGCCGCTCGGCCTCGTCGCCGACCAGGGTGACCGGCCCCCGGTAGCCCTCCGCGCGCAGCGCCTCGGCGGCCTTCGCCCCGGCCAGGCTCGCCCCGACGATCACGATCCCGGTGTCCATGCCCCACGTCCTTCCCACAGCGGCGTTCCCTTGTCGCCGTCCTGCCCGACCTTGGCACCGCCACACGTCCGACCCGGGGACCCGCGCCGCTCCGCGGCCCCGCCGGGCCCGGATTCGCCCGCGAGGCGGACCACGATCCGGCGGGGCCGTCCGCCTAGGCTGGGGCGGGTCCGGCCGTCCGGTCGGCGGAGCGGCGAAGGGAGCCCGCGGGATGGTGGAGCGAACGGCCACGGTGCGCTGCGTGCCCGCGGTGCCGTGCTGGGTCGGCCTGACCGTGCGCGACCTCCGGGCCGCGCAGGACTTCTACGGCCCGCTGCTGGGCTGGGAGTTCACCCCCGGCCCGGACCGCTGGGGCCCGTACCTGCGCGCGGTCGTCGACGGCGTCGAGGTCGCCGGACTGAGCGAGCTCGGCACCGACTGGGAACGCCCGGTCGCCTGGACCACCTACTTCGGCATCGAGGACGCCGACCGCGCCGCCGACGGCGTCCGCGAACGCGGCGGCACCCTCGCCGTCGGCCCGCTCGCCTTCGACGCCGGCCGGGTCGCGCTGGCCGCCGACCCCTTCGGCGCCACCTTCGGCATCTGGCAGGGCGAACCCGCCGGGGCCCGCCCCGGCGACGCCCCCCGGACCACCCGCCCCGGCGCCCCCGCCTGGATCGAACTGCGCACCGCCGACCCGTTCGCCGCCGCCCTCTTCTACGGCGAGGTGTTCCGCTGGGACGGCCGCGACCCGGCCGACTTCGAGGTCCGCTACGAGCACGAGCGCGTCGTCCTGCGCTCCGCGGGCCGCAGCGTCGCCGCGCTGCGCTCCGCGAAGGACCTCTCCCCGCACTGGGAGGTCTTCTTCGCCGTCACCGACACCGACACCGCCGCCCACCGCGCCACCAGCCTCGGCGGCCGCGTCCTGGACGGCCCCGCCGACTCCCCGTACGGGCGCGTCGCCCGGCTCGCCGACGCGGAGGGCGGCCACTTCTCGGTGCTGGGGTCGGCGATCTGAAGGAGCGGCCCCGTCAGCAGGCCCGGGCCCGCCGTTCCCCGAGCCCCCGTCGGGGCTCTGCGAACAGCCGGTGCATCGCCTCCGGCAGGTCGTCCGGGTGGTCGACCGGGCGGTGGAAGTCGAAGCGGGCGTCCAGGGTGCCGTCGCCGAGCAGCAGGCGCACCCGCAGGCCGTGGCGGTCGAGGGCGACCGGGCGGACCTCGTGCAGGGGGTCGGTGGTGGGGCGGTGGTGGTCCAGGGCGCTCGCGCCGAGCAGGAGCAGTTGGTCGGCGTGCGCGGCGGCCAGGTGCTGGAGCAGGCCGGCCTCCTCCGCGGCGACCGGGTCGGGGGCCGCGGCGGCCGTCTCGTCCGGGGCGAGGCAGCACTCGGAGCCCCACAGGTCGTCCAGCGCCAGGTGTTCGGGCTCCAGCCGGAGCACCACCCCGGCGCCGTCCCCGTGGCCGTGCCGGGGGAACAGCACGGCGGCGCTCTCGCCGGGGGCGCGGGAGAGCAGGCCGCGGACCCGGAGCCGGCCGCGGACGCGGTGCGGGACGGCGACGGGGGCGACGTCCACGCAGTCGAGTTCGGCGGTGAGCGGGCCGCGGGCCAGCGCGGTGATCCGGTGCAGCGCCGACTCGCGGCCGACCAGCACCGCGACCGAGCCGTCCGGCCGCGGTGCGCAGGCGACCTGCGGGGGCAGGCCGGGGCGGGCGGTGAGGTCGGCGCCGCGGACGTCCAGGACCGCGGAGGAGGCGAACTCCAGCAGGGTGCGGGCGCGTTCGGCGGCGGACGGGCGGCGGGCGGGCTGGGGCAGCACGTGGAGCCTCCTTCTCGATTAGGTAAGGCTAACCTAATCAAGAGGAGGGGTGGAGGTCCAGTACCGGGCCGCGCTCAGTCGCCGGTCCGCCCGTCCGGGGCGCCCAGCATCCGCAGCACCAACTGCCCGTAGCGCCGCCCCAGCTCCTCCGGGGACTCGCTGCTGCGCTCGGTGTACCAGCGCGAGACGTCGATCCCGAGCGAGGTCACGGCGCGGGCCGCGGTCCGCTGGTCCGGGACGCGGAACAGGCCCGCCGCCGCCCCGTCCGCGATGATCCGCAGCACCGTCTCCTCGATCCGGATCCGCAGCTCGGCGACGGCCGCGAAGTCCTCCTCGGGCAGCGCGTGCAGCTCGTTGTTGACGATCCGGCCGACGGTGTGGCCGCGGGCGTGCCAGACGGTGAACGACTCGGCCAGGGCGCGCATCCGCTCCACCGGGTCCGCCCCGGCGGCCTCGGCCCGCTCCACCAGCTCCAGGGTGGCCCGGTGGCCGGTGCGGGAGATCTCGGCGAGCAGCGCCGCCTTCGAGGGGTAGTGGATGTACAGCGCGGCGGGGCTCATCCCGGCGGCCGTGGCGATGTCCCGGGTGGTGGTGGCGTGGTAGCCGCGGCGGGCGAAGGAGTCCACGGCGGCCAGCAGCAGCCGCCGGGCGGTCTCGGTGCGCTCCCCGCCCCCGGGCCAGAGCGCGGCGGTCGCTGGGTCGGTCATGGGCCCAATCCTCCCAGACGGCTCCGGCCCGACCCGGCGGGTCGGGCTGTTGACAGTGTGGCCCGCCGCAAAGATGCTAAGCAAGCGCTTAGTCACGTCCGTTCGGAGAGGTGCGAGGTACGAGGATGACAGTGTCGTTCGAGGGCAAGGTGGCCGTGGTCACCGGCGCGAGCCGGGGCATCGGGTTCGGCATCGCCCGGGAGCTGGTCCGGCGCGGGGCGAGGGTCTGCCTCACCGCCCGCACCGCGGAGACCCTGGAGCAGGCCGCGAAGGAGCTCGGCGGGCCGGAGCACGCGATCGCCGTCGCCGGGAAGTCCGACGACGCCGCGCACCAGGAGGAGACCGTCGCCCGGGTGATGGAGACCTACGGCCGCCTCGACCTGCTGGTCAACAACACCGGCATCAACCCGGTCTACGGCCCGGTGCTGGACACCGACCCGGCCGCCGCCGCCAAGATCCTCGCCGTCAACGTGCTCGCCCCGCTCGCCTGGACCCGCCGCGCCCACGCCGCCTGGATGGCCGAGCACGGCGGCGCCGTCGTCAACGTCGCCTCCATCGCGGGCCTCCGCTCCTCCAGTGGCATCGGCATGTACGGCGTCTCCAAGGCCGCCCTGATCCGCCTCACCATGGAACTCGCCGCCGAACTCGGCCCCGCCGTCCGGGTCAACGCGGTGGCCCCCGCCGTGGTCAAGACCAAGTTCGCCGAGGCGCTCTACGAGGGCCGCGAGGAGAAGGTCGCCCGCGCCTACCCCCTCGGCCGCCTCGGCCTCCCCGAGGACGTCGCCGGAGCCGTCGCCTTCCTGCTCTCCGAGGACGCCGCCTGGATCACCGGCCAGACCCTGGTGGTGGACGGCGGCGTCACCCTCGGCGGCGGACTGTGAGCGGAACCCGCCCCGACGGCGCCGGGACGGGCCCCGCCGGGGCCGACTTCGCCGGCGCCGGTGCCGTCGTCACCGGCGCCGGGCGCGGCATCGGGGCCGCCCTCGCCCGGGCCCTGGCCGCCGCCGGCGCCCGGGTGGTGGTCAACGACCTCGACGCCGACGCGGCCCGCGCCGTCGCCGCCGAGATCGGCGGGCACGCCGTCCCCGGCGACGCCGCGGGTGAGGACGGGGTCGCCGCCCTGATCGGCGCCGCCCGTGACCGCCTCGGCGCGATCGACCTCTACTGCGCCAACGCGGGCGCCGCCACCACCGGCGGCCCCGACGCCGCGCCCGACGCCTGGGAGCTGGCCTGGCAGGTCAACGTGCTCGCCCACGTCCGGGCCACCCGCCTGCTGCTGCCCGACTGGCTGGAGCGCGGCACCGGCCGCTACCTGGCCACCGTCTCCGCCGCCGGGCTGCTCACCATGCTCGGCTCCGCCCCGTACTCCGTCACCAAGCACGGCGCCCTCGCGTACGCCGAGTGGCTCTCCGCCACCTACCGGCACCGCGGCCTGAAGGTGCACGCCCTGTGCCCGCAGGGCGTGCGCACCCGGATGCTCGACGGCACCGGCACCCACGGGCAGGTCCTGCTCGCCCCCACGGCGATCGAGCCCGCCGAGGCCGCCGCCGAGGCGCTGCGCGGGATGGCCGCCGACGAGTTCCTGATCCTCCCGCACCCCGAGACCGCCGGGCAGTACGCGGCCCGCGCCACCACCCCCGACCGCTGGCTGCGCGGCATGAACCGCCTCCAGCAGGAGATCGAGGCCCGATGAGAGCCTGGCGGATCACCCGCACCGGCCCGCCCCTGGACGTGATGGAACTCGTCGCGGACGCCGACCTCCCCGTCCCCGGACCGGGCCAACTCCTGGTCCGGGTGAGGGCCGCGGCCGTCAACTTCCCCGACGCGCTGATGGCCGCCGGGCAGTACCAGGTCCGCCCGCCGCTGCCGTTCACCCCCGGCGTGGAACTCTGCGGCGAGGTCGTCGAGGGGCCGCGGGCCGGTCAACGCCTGATCGGCACCGCGGAGTTGCCCGCCGGGGCGTTCGCCGAGCACGCCCTGATGAACGCCGCGACCGCCCTGCCCGCCCCCGGCCACCTGGACGACGCCGAAGCCGCCGGCTTCCACATCGCCTACCAGACGGCCTGGTTCGCCCTGCACCGGCGCGCCCGCCTCGCCCCCGGCGAGACCCTCCTGGTGCACGCCGCGGCCGGAGGCGTCGGCAGCGCCGCCGTCCAACTCGGCAAGGCCGCCGGGGCGTTCGTCATCGCCGTGGTCGGCGGGCCGGAGAAGGCCGCAGCCGCGGCCGAGTCGGGTGCGGACCTGGTCGTCGACCGCCGCGCCGGGGACTTCGTCACCGCCGTCAGGGAGGCCACCGGCGGCCGCGGCGCCGACGTGGTCTTCGACCCGGTCGGCGGGGCTGCCTTCACCGGCTCCACCAAGTGCGTCGCCTTCGAGGGCCGGATCGTCCTGGTCGGCTTCGCCTCCGGCGAGATCCCCGCCCCGCCGCTCGGCCACGCCCTGGTGAAGAACTACTCCCTGCTCGGCCTGCACTGGGGCCTCTACGTCACCCGGGACCCCGCCGCCGTCCGCGCCTGCCACGCGGCCCTCACCGCCCTCGCCCCCCGCCCCCTGGTCTCCGCCCGCCTCCCCCTGGAGTCGGCCGCCACCGCCGTCCACGACCTCGCGGCCGGCACCACCACCGGCCGCCTCGCGATCGTCCCCTGACCGCCCCGGCCCGGGGGCGGGTGCCGGACCCGCCCCCGCCGCCGTCAGCGGTACTTGCGCAGCTCGCGGCGGGCGAGCGAGCGCTTGTGGACCTCGTCCGGGCCGTCGGCCAGTCGCAGGGTGCGGTTGCCGGCCCAGAGTTGGGCGAGGGGGGTGTCCTGGCTGACGCCGGCCGCGCCGTGGGCCTGGACGGCCTTGTCGAGGATCCACTCGACGGTGGCCGGGACGGCGATCTTGATGGCCTGGATCTCGGTGTGGGCGCCGCGGTTGCCGACGGTGTCCATCAGCCAGGCGGTCTTCAGCACCAGCAGGCGGGCCTGCTCGATCCGGACGCGGGCCTCGGCGATCCAGTCCTGGACCACGCCCTGGTCGGCGAGCGGACGGCCGAACGCCACCCGGGAGTTGACCCGGCGGCAGGTCAGTTCGAGGGCGCGTTCGGCGATGCCGAGGGCGCGCATGCAGTGGTGGATCCGGCCGGGGCCGAGCCGGGCCTGCGCGATGGCGAAGCCGCCGCCCTCCTCGCCGATCAGGTTGGCGGCGGGCACCCGGACGTCCTCGAAGAGGATCTCGGCGTGGCCGCCGTGGTCGTCGTCGGGGTAGCCGAACACCCGCATGCCGCGCAGCACCCGCACGCCCGGGGTGTCGCGCGGGACGAGGACCATCGACTGCTGGCGGTGGGTCTCGGCGGCGGGGTCGGTCTTGCCCATCACGATGAGGACCCCGCAGTCCGGGTTCATCGCCCCGGTGATGTACCACTTGCGGCCGTTGACGACGTACTCGTCGCCGTCGCGCTCGATCCGGGTGGCGATGTTGGTGGCGTCGGAGGAGGCCACGTCCGGCTCGGTCATCGCGAAGGCGGAGCGGATCTCGCCGTCGAGCAGCGGCCGCAGCCAGCGCTCGCGCTGGGCGGGGGTGCCGAACTGGGCGAGCAGTTCCATGTTCCCGGTGTCGGGGGCCGCGCAGTTGAGCGCGGGCGGCGCCAACAGGATGGAACGGCCGGTGAGTTCGGCCAGCGGCGCGTACTGCAGGTTGGTCAGCCCGGCGCCCGACTCGCCCGGGAAGAAGAGGTTCCACAGGCCGCGGGCCTTCGCGGTGGCCCGCAACTCGCCGACCACCGGCGGGATCGACCACGGCTCGCGGGCCGGGTCGGCGAGCTGGGCGGCCAGCACCGGTTCGGCGGGGTAGACGAACTCGTCCATGAAGGAGGTCAGTTGGCCGAGCAGCTCGGTCGTCCGGGCGTCGTGGGAGAAGTCCATCGATCAGCCCTCCAGTACGTCGAGGCCGAACTCGACGAAGAGCGGCACCAGTTCGCCGACCCGGTCGAAGCCCGCGCCGACGGTGGCGCCCCGGGTGTAGCGGTAGTGGATGCCCTCCAGGACGACCGCCAGCTTGAAGGAGGCGAAGGCCACGTACCAGCCGAGGCCGGCGACGTCCCGGCCGGAGGCGTGCGCGTAGTGGCGGACCAGTTCGGCGGTGGTGGGGAAGCCGGGGGCGAGGGCCGCGCCGGGGAGCAACCCGTCGAAGCGGCGGGCGAGTTCGGTGTACATCACCAGGAGGCCGAGGTCGGTGAGCGGGTCGCCGACGGTGGACATCTCCCAGTCCAGGACGGCCGCGATCCGGTCCTCGGCGTCGACCAGGACGTTGTCCAGCCGGTAGTCGCCGTGCACCAGCGCGGCGGCGGGGGAGGGCGGCAGGGTCTCGGCGAGGCGGCGGTGCAGGTCGTCCGCGCCCGGCACCTCGCGGCTTCGGGAGGCGTCCAACTGCTTTCCCCAGCGGCGCAGTTGGCGCTCCAGGAAGCCTTCGGGACGGCCGAAGCCGACCAGGCCGACCGCGTCCGGGTCGAGTGCGTGCAGGGCGACCAGGGTGTCCACCAGGCGCAGCCCGAGGGCGTGCACCCGCTGCTCGCCGAGCGCGGCCAGCGCCTTCGCGTCCCGGTGGGCGGTGCCGGGGACGTACTCCATCAGGTAGAACGGCGCGCCGATCACCCCGGTGTCCTCGACCAGCAGCACCGGCCGGGGAACGGGTACGGCGGTGCCGGCCAGGGCGCCCAGCACCCGGTGCTCGCGGGCCATGTCGTGGGCGGTGGCCAGCACGTGCCCGAGCGGCGGGCGGCGCAGCACCCAGCGGGAGGCGCCGTCCTCGACCAGGTAGGTCAGGTTGGACCGGCCGCCCTCGAACAGCCGGGCGGTGAGCGGCCCCGCGACGGGCGCGGGCAGGGCGGCGTCCAGGTGGGCGCGCAGCCTCTCCAGGTCGAGTCCGGGCGGAGCGGCGGTGGTCATCGGGGCACCTCGCAGAGGGTCGGGACGTGCTGACTAAGCGCTTGCTTAGGATCGGCCCGACGGCGGCGCTTGTCAACGAACGGCGGCGGACCGGCGGGGGGCCGGCGGGGGGCCGGCAGCGGACCGGCAGCGTGAACGGCGGCGGACCGGCAGCGGACCGGAGGCGCGACCGGACGCACCGTCTTCCCCGCGACGTCCCAGCCGAGCTCCCCGCCCCACAGCGACGGGTCGGCGGCCGGCCCGCCGCACGGGTTCGGTGCGTACGGCCGGGTGGTGCGGGCCGCGTCGAACCGCACCGGGCCGTCCTCGCCGTACGAGTGCACCGGCACGTGCGCCCGGCCCGCCCACAACCGGCGGGGCCCGGCCCGGTGTCCCCTCAGAACCCCGGCGCCGCGTACCCGTTCAGGAACCACAGCGCCGCCGACCACCACAGCACCCCCACCGCGCAGAACAGCGCCCCGCCCGCCACCGGCAGCACCCAGCCGCGCAGCCCGCCGTGCCGCACCAGCAGCACCTTGGCCGCGAACGCCCCGTACAGGAAGCACCCCGCCGCCGAGTGCAGCCCCACCCGGACGTCGGTGAACCGCACCCCGTACGCCAGCAGGCAGTGCTGGGCGATCGGCAGCGACAGCGCGAACGCCAGCCAGCCGCCCACCCGGTGCGCCACCCGCACCGGGCGGGCCGCCGGGCCGCGCCGGTACATCCCCAGCGCCAGCACCACCTGCACCAGCGCCAGCCCGAACAGCGCCGAACCGAGCCAGGACTTCAGCCGCAGCGCGTCCTCGCCGGACGCGCCGAACAGGCTCCGCCCCGGATCCGGCACGTGCGCCCGCCCGAACCACAGCAGGCCCAGCGAGACCGCCGCCGGCGCCAGCACCGCCAGCAGCGGGACGACCGGCGACCCACCGGGACGCGGTCCGGCCACCTCAGCCCTCCTGCGAACCGTCGGTGCCGGCCGGGGCCCCGTCCGCGGGCGCCTGAGCGGGTGCCTCGTCCGCCGGTGCCTGGGCCGGTGCCTCGGCCGGGGGCACCTGCACCGGCACCTCGACGGGGGCCTGGACGGCCGGCTCGGGCGCCTGGACGGCGGGCGCGGGCGTCGGGTCCTGCGCGGTGGCCCGGGCACCGGGGTCCGCAGGTGTCGCCGGGTCCTGGGCGGGAGCCGATGCCGCCGCCGACGAACCGGCCGACGCGCCCCCGCCCGGCACCGCGCCGCCCGTCCCGCGCAGCGTCGCGATGTCGACGCCCACCGGGTCGCCCAGCGAGGTCACCGCGTAGAAGGTGCCGCGCGGGTCCGCCACCGTGTGCCCGGCCGCCTCGCCCGGCGCGCGGTCGCCCGTGTACCGGTACAGCGGGTGGCCCTTGTACAGCACCTGCGCCGTCCCGTCCGGCAGCGCCGCCGCGCCCAGCAGCCCGTCGTCCACGCCCGGCCCGGCCAGCGGGAACCCCGGGGTGGTCACCGGCGGCCAGGACTTCGCGCACTCGTCCAGGCAGCCGGCGTGCACCGAGTTGTCCGCGCCGTACAGGTACAGGGTGCGGCCCTGCGCGTCCACCAGGACCGGGCCCAGGCTGCCCACGCTCGCCAGCGCCACCCGGGTGCCGGTCGAGGACGCGAACGTGGACGCCGACGGGCCGGAACTCGCGGACGGCGCCGCCACCGACGGGGAGTCCGTCGCGGGCGGGGCGTTCAGGTCGGCGGGCGCCGCGCAGGCCGCGGCGGACAGGACGGACAGCGACAGCACCGCGGCGGCGGCACGACGGGTACGGGGCATCGGGGCTCCAGGGGACGGCGCGGCACTGGAACACCATCCACTCCCGCCGCCCGCCGCCCGGCCACTCCAGAGCCGGGCCGCTCCGCACCAGGGGGGACGCGGTTGCCCCGGAAGGCCCACCCGGCACCGGCGGGCGGACACTGGAGGGGCACCGCCCGCCCGAGGGGGCACGCCCATGACCACCGAGCCCGCCGGCGCCCGGCCCGCGATCCGGGTCGAGGGCCTCGGCAAGCGCTTCAAGCACCTCACCGCCCTGGACGGCGTCGACTTCGCCGTCCCGCCCGGCACCGTGTTCGGCCTGCTCGGCCCCAACGGCGCCGGGAAGACCACCACCATCCGGATCCTCACCACCGTCATCCGGCCCACCGCCGGCCGCGCCGAGGTGCTCGGCACCGACGTCGCCGCCCACCCCGCTGCCGTCCGCCGGCTGATCGGGCTCGCCGGACAGTACGCCGCCGTCGACCCCAACCTGACCGCCCGCGAGAACCTCCGGCTGATCGGCCGGCTCACCCAACTGCCCCGGCGCCGCCGCGACCCGCGCGCCGCCGACCTGCTCGACCGCTTCGACCTCGCGGCCGCCGCCGACCGCCCGGTGCGCACCTACTCCGGCGGCATGCGCCGCCGGCTCGACGTCGCCGCCGCGCTCGTCCCCGCACCGCCCGTGCTGTTCCTCGACGAACCCACCACCGGCCTCGACCCGCAGAGCCGCACCGCGCTCTGGGAACTGATCCGCGAACTCGTCGCCGAGGGCACCACCGTCCTGCTCACCACCCAGTACCTGGAGGAGGCCGACCGGCTCGCCCAGCGGGTCGCCGTCCTCGCCGAGGGCCGGGTCGTCGCCGACGACACCCCGCACGCCCTGAAGGCCCGCCTCGGCACCACCGTCCTCGAACTCGGCATGGGCGAGGACCCGCGGGCCGCCCGCGCCGCCGACCTGCTCGCCGACCGCCTGCGCCGGCGCCCCGAACGCGACGGCGCGCTGCTGCGACTGCCCAGCCCGGACGGCTCGCCGCTGCTGATGGACGTCCTGCACGCCCTGGAGGCCGAACGGCTCGCCCCGCGCACCATCGCCGTCCGCGAATCCAGCCTCGACGACGTCTACCTCGCCCTCACCGGCCACCGCACCGACCGCGGCACCGACGGCAGCCGTGACCGCGGCGCCGCCCCGGGAGGCCCGTCCTCATGACCACCCCCGCGCTGGACCGCCCGCTCGCCGACCGCCCGCTCGCCGACCGCCTGCTCGCCCCCGTCCGGGACGGGCTGGCCGTCGCCGGGCGCAACCTGATCGCGCTGCGCCGGGTGCCCCGGCTGCTGATCTTCTCCACGGTGCAGCCGATCGTCTTCGTGCTGATGTTCCGCTACGTGTTCGGCGGGGTGGTCGGCGCGGCGCTGCACGGCGTCTCGTACGTCGACTACCTGATGCCCGGCGTGTTCGTGCAGGTCGTGGTGTTCGGCGCGGTCAACACCGCGATCGGCCTGGCCGGCGACCTGCAGACCGGGCTGATGGAGCGCTTCCGCTCGCTGCCGATGGCCCGCTCCGCGGTGCTCTCCGGGCGCACCACCGCCGACCTGGCCCGGAACGTGTTCGTGGTCGCGCTGATGACCGGCGTCGGCTTCCTGGTCGGCTTCCGGATCCACAACGGCGTCCCGGCGTTCCTGGCCGGCTGGCTGCTGGTGCTGGCCTTCGGGTTCGCGATGTCCTGGGTGTTCGCCGTGGTCGGCCTCGCCGTCGGCGACCCGGAGACCGCGACCGCCGCCGCGTTCCCCGTCCTCGCCCCGCTGGTCTTCGCGTCCTCCGCGTTCGTTCCCACCGAGACCATGCCCGGCTGGCTCCAGGTCTTCGCCGACCACCAGCCCGTCACCATCACGGCCGGCGCCGTCCGCACCCTGATGATCGGCGGCCCGCTCGGCACCCAGGTCTGGCAGGCCCTCGCCTGGGACGTCGGCATCGTCGCGGTCTTCGCCCCGCTCGGCGTCCGGCTCTACCGCCGCGCGGTCTGACCGCTCAGTCGTGGGCCCAGACCGTGCGGTCGCCGCCGCGCCAGGCCACCAGGTCCGGGTCGTCCAGGTCGGGCTCGGCGACGCCCGCGTGCCGGAGCAGCTCCACCACGTCCTCGGGCCCGGTCGCCCGCCCGACCGTCCGTCCGTAGATCTCCACCCGCCGGTACGGCCGCGCCCCGCGGGTCGGCGGGCGGACCACGACCGGCGGGTGGAATATGTCTCCGGACTCGCTCATGCCTCCAGTGTCCCGCGCCGGGCCCGGGACGGCCCGTCGATGTCACTCCGAGCAGCCGGGCGGACACGTATCGTGGTCGTCCGTGCCCGCCACCCGCCCCGCCCTCGCCCCCGGCGGCCTGCCGCTGCTCGGCCACCTGCCCGCGCTGCTCTCCCGGCCGCTCGCCTTCCTCGACACGCTGCCCGCGCACGGCGACCCGGTCCGGATCCGGGTCGGGCCGCGCGAGATGTACGTGGTCAGCGGACCCGAGACGGTCCGGCGGGTGCTCACCGACCGGACGGGCTACGACCGCACCGGGCCGCTGTACGCGAAGATCCGGGCCTTCCTCGGGAACGGCCTGGCCTCCTGCCCGCACGCCGACCACCCGCGGCTGCGCCGGATCGTCCAGCCCGCCTTCCGGCCCGCGCTGCTGCCGCACTACGCGGAGGCGATGACGGACGGGACCACCGCGCTGCTCGCGCAGTGGCGGGAGGGGCGGGCCGTCGACGTCACCCGGGAGGCGTTCCGGCTCACCACCGCCGTCGCCGTGCGCACCCTGTTCTCCGCCGGGCTGCGGCCGCGGGCCGCCGAGGAACTGCGCGCGGCGCTGGACGTCCTGCTGCGCGGCATCTACCTGCGGGTCGTGCTGCCCGCCGCCGACCTGCTGCCCACCCCGGGACGGCGCCGCTACCGGCGCGCACTGGCCGACTGGCACGCCGGGGTGGCCGCGATCATCGCCGACTACCGGGCCCGCGGGATCGACCGGGGCGACCTGCTGTCGCTGCTGCTGGCGGCCCGCGACGAGGCCGGCCGGCCGCTGGCCGAGCGCGAACTCGCCGACCAGGTCGCCACCCTGGTGCTGGCCGGGGCCGAGACCACCTCCGCGGCGCTGGCCTGGTCGCTCCGGCTGGTCGCCGAGCACCCGGAGGCCGAACGGAAGCTGCACGCCGAGGTGGACGCCGTACTGGCCGGGCGGCCCGCCCGCTGGGAGGACCTGCCGCACCTGCCGTACACCGCCCGGGTGATCGACGAGGCGCTGCGGCTCTACCCGCCCGCCTGGGCGGTCAGCCGCACCACCACCCGCCCGACCGAACTCGCCGGGGCCCGGCTGCCCGCCGGGGCGCTGGTGGTCTGCTGCCTGTACCTGCTGCAGCGCCGCCCCGAACTCTTCCCCCGGCCGGGTGTGTTCGACCCGGACCGGTTCGCGGACGGCGGCCCGTCCCGGGGCGGCTACCTGCCGTTCGGGTTCGGCGCGACCAAGTGCCCGGGCGACCGCTTCGGGCTGGCCGAGGCGGTGCTCGCGCTGGCCACCGTCGCCGGCCGCTGGCGGCTGCGCCCGGCCGGCCCGGGCCCGGTGCGGCCGGTGCCGCGGATCGTGCTGTCGCCCGGGCCGCAGCCGATGCTGCCGCAGTCGCGGCTCGGCGGGCAGGTGGGGTGACGGCGGCGGCCAGGAGCGGTGGCGGAGCGGTGGCGAGCAGGTGGTGGCGGCGGGTTCAGTGGGCCAGCAGGTTGACCGCGGCGCCGAAGAGCGGGGGCAGCGTGGCCGCCAGCGGGACGATGCGCGGGCCCAGCCGGGGGTGGTGGCGGGCGGCCAGCAGGGCGGCGGTGAGCAGGCGGTAGCGGCGGGTGGTGCGCCGCCAGGCCCGCTCGTAGCCGGCGGGGCGGCCGGCGGCCAGGCAGCGGACGGCGGCCTCGGCGGAGGCCAGCGCCAGCGCGACGCCCTCGCCGGTGAGGGCGTCCAGGTAGCCGGCCGCGTCGCCGACCAGCAGCACCCGGCCGTGCACCCGGGCCCCCGCCCGCTGCCGCAGCGGGCCCGCGCCGCGCACCGGGCCGGCCGGTGCGCCGCCCAGCCGCTCCAGCAGGGCCGGGAAAGCCGCGAGTTGGCGGTCGTACGGGAGCCGCTCGGTGCCCAGCACGGCGACCCCGACCGTCCCGTCCGCGACCGGCGTCACGTACGCCTCCGCGTGCCGCGACCAGTGCACCTCGACCAGGTCGCTCCACGGGCGCACCGCGAAGTGCCGCCGCTGCCCGTACCGGGCCGGGTGCCGGTCGGGGCTGGGCCGGTGCAGGCCCAGGGCGCGCCGGACGGGGGAGTGCAGGCCGTCCGCCGCGATCAGGTGGCGGGCGGTCGACCCGCCGACGGTGACGGCGTGCCGGGTCAGCTGCAGCCCGTCGGCGCGGGCGGCCAGGCGGTGGACGCCGAGCTGCTCGGCCCGGTCGGCGAGCGCCGCGTGCAGGGCGGTGCGGCGCACGCCCAGGCCGTGGCCGGTGCGGAACCGGGCCTCGGCGGTGCGGGCGCCGTCGGCGGACAGGTAGCGGATGCCCGCGAACGGGCGGCCCTCGACGTCCACGCCCAGCCGCTCCAACGCCCGTACCGCGCCCGGCATCAGGCCCTCGCCGCAGGCCTTGTCGATCGGCGTGGCGCGCGGCTCCAGCACGGTCACGGACAGGCCGGCCCGGGCGGCGTGGATCGCGGCGGCCAGCCCGGCCGGCCCGCCGCCGACCACCAGCAGGTCGGTCACGCGGTGCTCCGGCGGGTCGGTCGGGTCGGGGCCGGTCGCGTCCGGGTCGGGGCCGGTCGCGTCCTGGTCGGGTGGCGGGTCGGTCACGTCGGGGTCGGTCACGTCGGGGTCGGTCACGTCGCGGTCCGGCAGCGGGTCAGTGCGGCGTCCTCGCAGCGCAGCCGGGTCGCCAGCAGCCAGGCGTTCAGCGCGGTGAAGCAGAGCGCCGTCAGCCAGGCGCTGTGCACCAGCGGCAGTGCGAAGCCCTCCACCACCACCGCCAGGTAGTTGGGGTGCCGCAGCCACCGGTACGGACCGCCGCTCACCAGCGGCAGGCCCGGCACCACGATCACCCGGGTGTTCCAGCGCGGCCCCAGCGTCCGGATGCACCACCAGCGCAGGCCCTGCGCGCCCAGTGCCAGCGCCAGCATCGGCCAGCCCAGCACCGGGACGAACGGCCTTTGCGCGTACCGGACTTCGAGCAGGCAGCCGAGCAGCAGCGTGGTGTGCAGCGCCACCATCGCCGGGTAGTGCCCGCGCCCGTACTCGACCCCGCCCCGGGCCAGGCTCCAGGCGGCGTTCCGGCGGGCCACCAGCAGCTCGGCCAGCCGCTCCACGGCGACCAGCGCGATCAGGGCGGTGTAGGCGGTCTCGCTGTTCATCGGCAACTACCAGCGCAGGAGGACGAGTTCGGAGGCGAAGCCGGGCCCGAGGGCCAGCACCAGCCCGTACGAGCCGGGCGGCGGCGCGGGATCGGCCGCCAGCACGTCCCGCAGGATGTGCAGCACGGAGGCCGAGGAGAGGTTGCCGCAGCGCGCCAGCGAGGACCGGCTCGGGGCCAAGGCGGCGGCGGGCAGGGCGAGTTCCTCCTGCAGCGCGTCCAACACCCGGGGCCCGCCCGGGTGGCAGATCCAGGCCGTCACGTCGCCCGGCTTCAGGTCGTGCGCGGCCAGGAAGGAGGACACCTCCTCGCCGACGAACAGCCGTACCAGTTCCGGGAGTTCGGCACCCAGCAGGATCCGGAAACCGGTGTCGCCGACCTCCCAGCCGAGCAGCCGCTCGGTGCCCGGGTACAGTCGGCTGCGGGTCGCCACCACCTCCGGACCCGGCAGGTCGACCGCGTCGCCGACCGCGACCAGCGCGCCCGCCCCGTCCCCGAACAGGGCGGTGGCCAGCAGGTTCGCCGCCGAGGCGTCGGTGCGCTGGAGCGTCAACGAGCACAACTCGGTGGCCAGCAGCAGCGCCACCCCGTCCGGACGGCAGGTCAGCAGGTCGTCCAGCGCCGCGATGCCCGCCGCGCCGCCCGCGCAGCCCAGCCCGAACAGCGGCAGCCGCCGGACGTCCGCGCGCAGGCCCAACCGGGGCGCCAACCGGGCCTCCAGGGAGGGCGCGGCGACGCCGGTGACGGTGGTGGAGACGACGAAGTCGACCCGCTCGGGCGCGACCCGGCCCCGCCGCAGGACCCCGGCGGCGGCCCGCTCGGCGAGTTCGACCGCGGCCGCCAGCCAGGCGTCGTTGGCCCGGCCGAAACCGTCCAGCTCCGGGTACCGCTCCAGCGGGAACGCCAGGTGCCGGAACTCCACGCCCGCCCCCGCCGCGAACCGCTCCGCGAGGGCCCGCACGTGCCCGTCCCCGTCCCCGTCCGGGCGCAGCGCCGCCACCGCTTCGGCCAACTCCCGCTGCCCGTAGCGGTGGGCCGGGAGCACTCCGTGCACAGCCGCGATCCGCGTCACCGGCCCAGAATAGGGAACACTCCACCCGAACCGGGCAATTCGCCCGTCCGGGCGCGTCCCCGGCGGTGACGGCCGGTCAGTCGTGCACCGCCGGCGCCGCCGCGAACCAGGCGACCGGCTCGGTGTCGGTGCGGGCACCGGCCCGGGTGGCGAACCGAGTGGCGCCGGGGCGGTCGGGCAGCAGGCCGCAGGGGGCGGTGGGGACGGCGAGGTCGTGGACGGCGGCCTGGCACAGGTCGTTGCAGAGCCAGGTCCGCAGTCGGCCGAGGTCGTGGCCGAGCACCTTCCGGCCGAGGATCCGGCCGTCGGGGGCGGTCGGACGGCTCAGGTTCGGTGTCGACGATCCGACGGATCACCCCGCCGGTGCCGGTCGCCGCGAACGGGCCGGCGCCGTGCGCCCCGCGCACCACGCGGCAGGCCCAGGCGTCCGTGGCGCTGCCGACCGGCTCGTCGCCGGACTGCTCGGGCGCCATGGCGGTGAGCGTGCCCGGGTTGGCGCCGGTCGCGGTCGGCCGGGCGCCGTCGACCGGCGCGGCGATGCCGAAGTCCGACAGCCGCGGCCCCGCCGAGGTGAGCATCGCGTTCGCGGGCTTGAGGCCCCGGTGTGCCAGCCCGAGCCGGTGCACGCCCGAGAGCGCCCCGGCCGGCCACGGCTCGGCCACCGGCCACGGCTCGGCCACCGGCCACCGGCCACGGCTCGGCCCGCGTGACGCCGACGCTCGGACCCGGTGAATCCGGCAGGTCGGACGGGACGATTCGCTCATGTCCTGCCCGGCTGACCGCGCGGACCCGCCTAGCCTGGCCGGTGTGAGCAGCGCAGCGGTGGAGCCCCGGACCCTGATCGGCACCCTGTTGCGGGCCTGCCACCCCGCGCCCGCCGCCGCCGTCACCGCGCTCACCGCCGCGATGGCCGCCACCGCCGGGCGCGGCGCGCTCGGCACGGCCCTCACCACCGGCGCCGTCGCCGCCGGACAGCTCTCGATCGGCTGGAGCAACGACCTGATCGACCGGCGCCGGGACGCGGACGCCGGACGGCCCGACAAGCCGCTCGCCGCCGAAGAGTTGACGGTCCGTCAGGTGGTCGCGGCCACCCGCTGGGCGGTCGTCTGCTGCGTGCTGCTGTCGGCCGCCTGCGGGGTCGCCGCGGCGAGCGTCCACCTCGCGGCGGTGGCCGCCGGGTGGGCGTACAACCTGCGCCTCAAGGCCACCGCCTGGTCCTGGCTCCCGTACGCGGTGGCCTTCGCCCTGCTGCCCGCCTTCGTCACGCTCGCCCTGCCCGGCCGCCCCTGGCCCGCCCCGGACATCCTCGCCGCGGGCGCGCTGCTCGGCACCGCCGCGCACTTCGCCAACGTGCTGCCCGACCTGGCCGCAGATCGCGCCGCCGGCGTCCGCGGCCTCCCGCAACGCCTCGGCCGCCGGGCCTCGGCGGTCATCGCCGTCCTCGCCGCGACCGCCGCCGCGCTCCTGCTCGCCCCCGGCTGGCCGGTGCTCGCGGTCACCACCCCGCCCGCCCTCACCACCCTGCTCGCCCCGCCCCGCAGCCGCGCCCCCTTCCTGGGCGTCATCGCGGCGGCGGCGATCGCGTTGGCGGTGCTGCTCCTGGGCCGGGGCCTGTAGCGAGAACACCGCCAGGGCTCGCGAGAGCGCCATCAGGGGCTCGGAGAACGGCGAGGCCCGGTCTGCCAGTGGTTCACTGCCGGAGCGCGCATCGGCTTCCGGTTCTGTTCACTGCAGGCAGCAGCACGGACACATCGGTGGGCTCCGGCCGTCAGCAGCATCGACCCGCCGTTCCCCGCGCCCCTGTGCGCGCGCTCGGCCGAGCCCCTGCAGGTGCCCTTGCCGTGCGGTGCGGGCCGGTCGGCGGCGGTCAGTGGGTGAACACGGCGTACGAGAAGCCCTCCGCGCGCAGCACCGAGTGGGTCAGCGACACGCCCCGTCCGAACAGCGGCCGCCCGGGCAGTTCGCGTTCCACCGGCAGGCAGGCGGGCGTCCGCCGCGGGTTGACCACCACCAGGTAGTGCTCGCCCCGCAGGTACGCCAACGGGTAGCCGGTGTGCAGCAGTTCGACCGGCGCGTGCGCCCCCAGGCCGGGGTGCGCGCGGCGCAGCGCGATCAACTCCCGTACCTGGTGCAGCAGCGAGGACTCGTCGGCGCGCTGGGAGGCCACGTCCGGACGGTCCGGGGACGGGTCCAGCGGCAGGTAGAACTCCTCGGCGGGGGCGGTGGAGAAACCGGCGTCCGCCGTCGCGTCCCACTGCATGGGGGTGCGCGAACCGGCCCGGTTGTAGTGCGGGCCCAGCACGCTGCCCTCGGTGTCCGGCAGGCCCGGTACGAAGCGCATGCCGATCTCGTCGCCGTAGTAGATCGCCGGAACGGTCGGCCAGGTCAGCTGGAAGGTGAACGCCGCCGCCAACTGCTCGCGGGTGCGCGGCCCGCAGGCCAGCCGGGAGAAGTCGTGGTTCGCGGTGGGCAGCGAGGCGAAGCCGTGCCCGGCGGCGGCCTTCGCGGCGCGCTCCCACTCGGCCAGGAACGGGCGCATCGAGCCGCGCCCCTCGGCGTCGAAGTAGCACGGCTCGGCCGGCCACTCCTCGTGCACCGTGCCCGCGCCGTTGTTCCACAGCGAGCGCAGCGCCGCGCCGTCGCTCGGGCCGCCGAACTGCAGGAAGAAGTCCCCGTGGAAGCCCATCGGCACCGAGCGGGCCGGGTCGCCCCACTCGGCCAGGATCACGTTGTCGGGGTGATGGGCGTCCATCCAGGCCCGGGTCTCGCGCCACAGCCGGCCGGTCTCCACGAACCCGGGGTCGTCCTTGACCAGCGAGGACGCCATGTCGACCCGGAAGCCCGAGACGCCCAGCGCGAACCAGTGCGCCATGATCTCGCGCAGCGCCGCCCGGTTGGCCCGCGGGCCCTCGGCGTCCACCGGCTGCCGCCACGGCTCGGCCGGGTCGGTGCGGGCGTAGCCGAAGTTCAGCGCGGGCTGGAAGTCGAAGAAGTTCGGCCGGTACCAGCCCGGCCGGCTGCCCGGCGAGGCCACGTATCCGGGCGCCGGGCGGTCCGCCCACACGTAGCGGTGGTCGGACGGGTCGGCGGCCGAGCGGACGAACCACGGGTGCCGGTCCGAGGTGTGGCCCGCCACCAGGTCCAGCAGCACCCGGACGCCGACCCGGCGGGCCGCGTCGGTGAACTTCGCCAGGTCCTCCGACGTCCCGTAGCGGGGCGCGGTGGTCAGGAAGTCCGCCACGTCGTAGCCCGCGTCGCCGAACGGGGAGGCGAAGCACGGGTTCAGCCAGACCGCGTCCACCCCCAGCCAGCGCAGGTACTCCAGCCGCTCCGTCAGCCCCGCGAAGTCGCCGATCCCGTCGCCGTCCCCGTCCGCGAAGCTCTGCGGATAGATCTGGTACAGCACCGCGTCGCTCGCCCACTCCGTGCCCACCACGGCCCCTCTCGCCTCGAACCGTCCCGCACCGCACACCGGTGTCCCCCAAGCCATGCCCCGCACCGGCCCCCGGGAACCGGGCGGCGGATGCTCGGCCCCTCCCCGGGCCGGGGTGTCCGGAGCGCCCACTAGGGTGCCGCCAGGTGGTCGGCCGGTTCGTGGTCGGCCGGTCGGGGCCGGAGGGGCGAAGTGCAGCGCTGGGAGTCGGTCGACGGCGGTTCGGCGGAGTTCCGGGAGGCCGACGGGCTCGCCCGCGCCGCCGGGTTCCCGGACGAGGACGCGTTCGTGCTGCCCGAGGCGTGGCGCGAGCACGTGCTGCCGCGCCGCCGGGGCGGGGTGCCGGTGCCGCTGCCCGCGGGCTGGCCGGTGCCGGGCCCAGACCGGACGGAGGCGCGGCCCGGAAGGCGACGCCGAGACACCAGCCCGTCCGCCGTTCACACTTCGCTGCCCGCTGCCCGCTGCCCGCTGCCCGCTGCCCGCTGCCCGCTGCCCGCCGTTCACCGCCCGCCGTTCACCGCCCGCCCGACTCCGTTCGTCCGAGGAGTGAGAAAGGGGCAGCGGAACGCGGTGCCCGGCCGCTATGGTTCCTGGCATGACCCTGCTGGTGAGCCGCCGCCATGTCGACCATGGCCTTGCCACCACGACGGGTTGTCGCCGCGTCGGCTGACGCGGCCCTTACCCCTTCCCTCCCGTAGAGGGCCGCTCACGCACTCCCGCCGAGCGGCCCCGCGCGCTTTCCCCGTCCCCGGTGCCGGCTGCCGTTCGGCGTTCCTTCCTTCCGCTGTCGTCGGAAGGATTCCGCCTCCCGGAACAGGACCCCGCCATGCGCACCCGACTGTTGTTCCCCGCCCTCGCCCTGGCCGCGGCGCTCGCCGCCACCGCCTTCGGGCCGCTGCCCCCGCAGAACCCGGCCACCGCTCCGAACGGCAACGCCGGGATGCACGGTGACTCCGCCTCCAGCGACACCACCCCGTACGCGGGACCCGGTACCGGCGCCGTCAACTGGAGCCGCACCGCGCTCGCCTCGGCCTGCCCCACCGTGACGGTCGGGCAGGACGGCTACCCGGTCGCGCTGTGCACCACGATCTTCGGCCAGACCCCGACCGTGCACCTGCTCGACCCCGCGAACGGCAACGACCTGGCCTCGCTGGAGCTCCCCAAGGGTGCCCTGTTCGGCGGCGTGTACGCCTACCTGGACCAGAACGACCGGCTGGTCGGCGTCGACGGCAACGACAACCTGCTGCGGATCGGCCACCACCGCGGCAGCAGCGGCTCCTGGCAGCTGACCGTCGACGAGAGCACCCCGCTGGCCGCCGCGATACCGTCCGGCGACAACATCGTCGGCCTCAGCCCCGGCTGGGACGGCAAGGTGTGGTTCGCCACCGGCGGCGGCGTCATCGGCACCGCCGACACCGCCACCGGCACGGTGCGCACCCTGGCCACCGGCGAGGGCGTCGCCAACAGCATCTCCACCGTCCCCGGCCACACCGCCGTCGCCACCGACCACGCCCTGTACCTGCTCGGCCAGGCCGCCGACGGCACCCCCGTCGTGCAGTGGCGCGCCCCCTACGACCGCGGTCCCGGCCGCAAGCCCGGCCAGCTCAGCTGGGGCACCGGCGCCACGCCCAGCTTCTTCGGGCCCGGCGACGGCACCGAGTACGTCACCATCACCGACAACGCCGCCCCGCACGAGAACCTGCTGGTCTACAAGGTCGACGCCGGGCCGGCCCCGGTCTGCAGCACGCCGGTGCTCACCAAGTGGGCCGCCAGCGGCACCGAGGACGCGGTGATCGCCTCCGGCCGCAGCGTGTTCGTCACCAACACCTACGGCTACCCGTACCCGGCGCTGCCCGAGGGCGCGCCCGCCAGCGTCCCGTCCTCGGCCTCCTTCCAGGGCGGCCTGGCCCGGATCGACCTGAACGCGACCGGCACCGGCTGCTCCACCGTGTGGGAGAGCGACGTCAAGTCGGCGGCGCTGCCCCGGCTCTCGCTCGGCGACAACCTGATCTACACCGTCACCGTCAGCGGCCCCACCGACTCGGTCGGCGCCCAGACCTTTGCCAGCTACGCGCACGCGGTGATCGACCCGGCCACCGGCGCCAAGGTCGCCGGCACCACCTTCGGCATCGGCCTGCTCTACAACCCGCTGCAGATGACCGGCACCACCGCGCCCAACGGCACCCTCTACCAGGGCACCGAGACCGGGGTGCTGCGGATCACCAAGAAGTAGGAACCGCGCGAAGGGCCCCGGGGGAACTTCCTCCGGGGCCCTTCGCACGCCCGTCCGGAAATTCCCCCGCCGCCGGGAAGGACGCCCTACCGGCCGGGAACGTCGGCTTCCTAGATTCCTCGTCGCGACAACCGGCCCTGGAAGAAACCGAGTTCCCGAGGGGGAGAGTGTGGCTGACCTAGAGGTGGGCGTACTGGCGATCGGCGCCGGACCGGCGAACCTGGCCCTCGCCGCCGCGATCGAGGAGAGCGGATCGGCCGAACTGGCCGAGCGCACCCTGCTGTTGGAGCAGGCCCCGGACATCAAGTGGCAGCGCGACCTGCTGATGCCCTGGGCCCGCAGCCAAGTGTCCTTCCTGAAGGACCTGGTGACCCTGCGCGACCCGCGCAGCCGCTTCTCGTTCCTGAACTTCCTGCACCAGCACGACCGGCTGGACCAGTTCATCAACCTGGGCACCTTCCACCCGCACCGCTGGGAGTTCTCCGACTACCTGCAGTGGGTGGCCCGTTCGCTGGAGAAGGTGCGGATCCGCTACGACGCGAAGGCCACCGCCACCGAGCCGCGCTACGACGCCGACGGCAAGCTGGTCGGCTGGCAGGTCACCCTCGCCGACGGCGACACCATCCGCTGCCGCGACCTGGTCGTCGGCGCCGGCCGCGACATGCACATCCCCGCGGTCTTCGCCGACCTGCCCGCCGAGAAGGTCATCCACAGCGCCCGCTTCCGCAGCCGGATCAGCGCCGTCGACAAGGACGCCCCGCTGCGCACCGTGGTGATCGGCGGCGCGCAGAGCGCCGCCGAGATGTTCATGGCGCTGTACGAGAACCTGCCGAACTCCACCGTCACCATGCTGGTCCGTTCGATCGGCCTGCAGAACTACCAGACCAGCAAGTTCGTCAACGAGCTGTTCTACCCGTCCTTCGTCGACGAGTTCTTCGACGCCCCCGCCGACACCCGCGCCCAGCTCCTCGACGAGATGCGGTTCACCAACTACGCCGCGCTCGCCCCGCCGTTCCTCGACGAGCTGTACATGCTGCTCTACCGCGAGAAGATGATCGGCACCGGCCGGGCCGAGGTCCGGGCGATGACCGAGGTGCTCGCCGCCCGCGAGGAGGACGGCGAGGTGGTCCTCGACCTGCGCGACCGGCGCACCGGCAAGGTCACCGAGCAGCGCTGCGACCTGGTCCTGCTCGGCACCGGCTACGACAGTCGGATGCCTTCCCTGGTGCGGCAGTTGACCGAGAAAGCCGGGCTGGCCGAGGTCACCGTCAGCCGTGACTACCGGGTCGACCTGGGCGCGGGCACCGACGCCGCGCTGTACCTGCAGGGCGTCAACGAGGCCACCCACGGCATCGCCGACTCGCTGATCAGCGTGCTCGCCCACCGGGCCCGCGACATCACCGGCGACCTGCTGGCCCGCCACGGCCTGGCCGATGCCGCCGATGCCGCCGATGCCGCCGCCCCCGCCGCTGCCGCCGCCCCCGCCGCCGCGGGTGGCCGCTGATGGCCGCGCTGCTGGTGATCGCCCCCGGCCCCACCGCCAACGGGGACCTGCACCTGGGCCACCTGGCCGGGCCGTTCCTGTCCGCCGACGTGTGCGCCCGCTACGCCCGCGCCACCGGCCGGGACACCCTGTTCGGCACCGGCGTCCACTTCACCCAGAACTACATCGTCACCACCGCCCGCCGGCTCGGCGAACAGCCCGAGGAGCTGCGGCAGCGCGCCGCCGAACAGGTCGAGGCCACCCTGGCCGCGGCCGGGATCGTCCCGGACGGCTTCGTCCGGTTCGACGAGCGCTACCTGAAGACCGTCCGCACCTTCTTCGAACGGCTTTACGGCGAAGGGCACTTGAGGCTGCGCAAGGTCGCCTTCCCGTACCTGCCCGGCACCGGCGAGTACCTCACCGACGCCTACGTCCGCGGCGGCTGCCCGGTCTGCCTGGCCGAGGGCTGCGCCGGGCTGTGCGAGAGCTGCGGCCACTGGATCGCCTCCGGCGAACTGATCGACCCGCGCTCCACCCGGCACCCCGAACTCCCGGTCGAACTGCGGGAGAAGGAGGTCCTGGTGCTGCCGCTGGAGGAGCACCGGACCGCCCTGGCCAGCTACTTCGCCCGGCTGGCCCCCACCATGCGGCCCCGACTCGCCCAGCTCGTCGAGGAGTTGATGGCCCGGCGGCTGCCCGACTACCCGATCACGCTGCCCATCGACTGGGGCATCCCCGCCCCGTTCGCCGAGACCCCCGGGCAGGTGCTGTACTCCGACACCGAGACCGTCGCCTGGAGCCTGCACGCCATCGCGCTGGCCGCCGAGGCCCGCGGCGAGGTCCCCGGCGACGAGGAACGGCACTGGGCGCTGGAGAACGGCCCCGAAGTCGCCTACTTCTTCGGCTCCGACGCCAGCTTCGCCTTCGCGCTGGCCGGCACCGCCATGCTGCTCGCCCTCGGCGGACTCGCCCTGCCCGCCCACTTCGTCACCAACGAGTTCTACGAGCTCGACAGCGACAAGTTCTCCACCAGCCGCGGCCACGTCGTCACCGGACGCCAGCTCACCGCCGAGGTCCCGCGCGACCTCGCCCGCTACTACCTGGCCGCCACCGGCCCCGACTTCCAGCGCACCAACTTCACCCGCGCCGCCATGGACCGGGTCTGCGGCCAGCGCCTGGTCGAACCCTGGAACCGGGTCGCCGCCAAGGCCGAGGCCCACCTCGGCCGCGGCCCGCTGCCGGTCGGCGCCCGCTCCCGGCACGCCGCCGCGCTGATCGCCGAACGCTTCGCCGCCGCCCTGCGCCCGCGCCGCTTCAGCCTCAGCGCCGCGGCCGCCACCCTCACCGAACAGCTCGGCCGGCTCGACCGCTGGGAGGTCACCGACGCCGACGCCGGCGACTTCTGGCACGAGCTCGACCTGTTCCTGCGCTGCGCCGCCCCGCTGCTGGTCGACCTCGCCGCCGAGGCCCTGCCCGACACCGCGATCCCCGCCGAGCACACCGCCACCACCGTCACCCCCCGCCCGCTGCCCCGGCTGGCGACCCGCGCCCGCGGCGGCGGGCGGTGAGCAGTGCCACCGGCCTCGCACCGGCCGCCCCCGCGACGGGCAGCGCCGCCGCGCACGTGGTGGTGGTCGGCGCGGGCGTCACCGGCCTGCTCGCCGCCGTCGCCTGCGCCCGGGCCGGGCACCGGGTCACCGTCCTGGAGCGCGGCCCGCTGCCCAACCCCGACGCCACCTCGCACGACCAGCACCGCGCCATCCGCACCCTGCTGCCCGGCGACCCCGACGGCACCGCCCGTCGGCTCGCCGCGCACCGCCACTGGCAGGACCTGGAGGCGCTGCTCGGCACCCCGCTGTACCGCCGGGTCGGCACCCTCACCGCCCACCCCGCCGAACGCCTCGACGAGCTGCTCGCCGAGGCCGACGGGGCGGGCGTCCCGGTGGACCTGCCGAGGCCGGACGCGCTCCCGCCGCTGGGACTGCCGCCCGGCACCGTCGGGGTGCGCGAACGCACCGGCGGCGTGCTGCTCGCCGACCGGGTGCTGCACGCCGCCACCCGCTGGCTGACCGCCCGGCCGGGCGTGGTGCTGCGCCCGCACAGCACCGTCCGCTCGGTGTTCACCGGCTCCGGCCGGATCGTGCTGGACACCGGCGAGGTGCTCCGCGGCGACCTCGCCCTGCTGGCCGGCGGCCCGTGGACCCGGCGGCTCGCCCTCGGCCCGGTCACCCTGTACCGGCAGACCA
Source organism: Kitasatospora sp. NPDC004272 (assembly GCF_053603035.1). Classification (NCBI taxonomy): domain Bacteria; kingdom Bacillati; phylum Actinomycetota; class Actinomycetes; order Kitasatosporales; family Streptomycetaceae; genus Kitasatospora; species Kitasatospora sp. NPDC004272. The sequence goes on from NZ_JBSGET010000026.1 coordinate 28,428, forward strand.
TGCTCTACCTGCGCCGCCCCGACGGCGAGGACCGCTGGGACGACGCGCCCGCCGCGGGCGGCCTGGGCCGGGCGGGCCGCGGCTGGGTGCTGCCGCCCGGCGCCGGGACGCTGCTCAAGCTCAGCTCCGACACGGTGTGCCGCCCCGTCGCGGACACCGACAGCACCGGCGAGGACCAGCGGCCCCACCTGGACCGGCTGGCCGCCGAGGGCGTCCTGCCCGACCTGGAGCGCTACCGGGTGGCGGGCGTCCGGGTCTGCCACTACACCGCGGACACCGCCACCGGCGGCCCGCTGCTCACCCGGGTCTCCCCGGGCCTGTGGACCCGCACCGCCTGCGGCGGCAGCGGGTTCTCCACCGCTCCGCTGGTCGCGGAGCGCATCGCCGAAGCAGTGAAGGAGGCGGCATGACCGACGACGACGGGCCCCCGATCGGCGTCCTCGACACGCTCAGGGCCACCCCGACCACCGTCCGGTACCTGCTCGGCGGCGTCCTGGTCAACCAGCTCGGCGCGTTCGTCCAGACCTTCCTGGTGCTCTACCTGACGCACCGGGACCTGTCGGACGGCACCGCGGGCCTCGCGCTCGGCGCCTACAGCCTGGGCACCGTGTTCGGCACCCTGCTCGGCGGGGAGGCCACCCACCGGTTCGGGGCGCGCGCCACCATCGTCGCGGCGATGCTCGGCTCCGCGCCGCTGGTCGCCGTGCTGCCGCTGCTGGCCCGGCCGGGGCTGGTCCCGGCGCTGCTGGTGGCGATCGCGCTGGCCGGCCTGGCCGCGCAGGCGTACCGGCCCGCGGCCTCGGTGCTGCTCAGCGACCTGATGCCGGAGCGCTACCACGTGATGGCGTTCTCGATGATGCGGATCGCGCTGAACACCGGCGCCGCGCTCGCCCCGCTGATCGCCGCCGGGGTGATCCTGCTCGACTGGGACCTGCTGTTCTGGATCGACGGCGCCACCACCCTGGTGTACGCGCTGCTCGCCCACCGGCTGCTGCCCCGGCACGCGGTGCCCGAGCGGGCGCCGCGGACGAAGGCCGAACGCCGCTCGGACGGCCGGGCCGCGTACGCCGGGATGCTCCGCGACCGGGCGTACCTCGCCTACCTGGCCGCGGTGGTGCTCGGGACGGTCGCCTACGTGCAGTCCTCGATCTCGCTGCCGCTGGAGATCGTCCACGACGACTACCCGACCTGGCTGTACAGCGCGGTGCTCACCGCCTCCTCGCTGGTGCTGATCACCTGCGAGCTGAAGATCACCGCGTACATCACCCGGATCCCCACCCACCTGGCGGTCGGCGTCGGCCACCTGGTCAACTCGATCGGCCTCGCCGCCTACGGGCTGGCCGCGCACTCCGGGGCGTTCGTGCTGTTCGGCGCGGTGCTCGCGGTCAGCGGGCTGATGATCGCCGGGCCCAGCATGTTCGCCCACCCGGCCACCTTCCCGGACGGCTCGAAGGCCCGCTACCTGGCCACCATGCAGGCCGCGGCCGGCCTGGCCTCGGCGGTCGGACCGCTGTTCGGCGTGTGGGCCTGGACGCACCTGCACGCCGGGTTCTGGGTGCTGATGGCCGTGGTCAACGGCCTGGCCGGGGTGCTCGCGGTGTACGGCACCAGGCAGCGGGCGCAGCGGCGGACCGCCGCCGCGGCCGCCGCCGACCAGGACCCGGTGGGAGAGACGGTATGAGCGGCCCGTCGACCGGCCCGCGGCCGGTGCTGATCGTCGGCTACGTGGCCTTCGCGGTCGCGACCGTCGCGGCCTTCCAGGACGCCGACTCGGTGGTGTACGTCGAGGAACCGGACGTCGCCCGCAAGCGGAACCTCGCCGGGGCGGTCGAAGCCATCGGCTACGCCCGCGGGTTGATCGAGTGGGAGTACCACCTGCCCGGCCGCGCCGACGCCTTCTTCGCCGCCCACCCCGGGCTCGACCCGGTCGCGGTGATCCCCGCCGTCGAGTACGCGGTGCCGTTCGCGGCCCGGCTCGCCGAACGCTACGGGCTGCCCGGCGCGGGCCTGGGCGCCGCCCAACTGCTGCGCGACAAGCACCAGTTGCGGGTGGTCGCGGCCGCCGCCGGGATCGCCAACCCGGCCTCCGAGCCGGTCGCCGACGCCGCCGCGCTGACCGGCTTCCTGACCCGGCACCCCGGCCCGGCGGTGCTCAAGCCCGCCAACCGGCAGGCGTCCGTCGGCACCCTGGTGGTCGGCGGCCCCGACGAGGCCGAGGCCGCCTGGGCGTTCGGACAGGCCCAGGATGAGGGCGCGTTCGTCCCGGACCGGCCGATCACCCCCGTCATGCTGGCCGAACAGTACGTCTCCGGCCCGGAGTTCAGCGTCGAGATGCTGGTCGCCGACGGCCGCCCGGTGTTCGCCAACACCACCGGCAAACTGCTCTACCCCGGCCCGCACCCGATCGAGTCCGGGCACACCGTCCCGGCCGAACTGCCTCCGGAGACGCACGAGTTGCTGGCCACCGAGACCGAAAGGCTGGCCGCCGCGGTCGGTTTCGGCACCGGCGTGCTGCACTGCGAGTGGATCCTCGCCGACGGCGTCCCGGTCCTGGTCGAGTGCGCCGGACGGCTGCCCGGCGACTCCATCACCGACCTGATCGAGGCCGCCTACCCGGTCGACCTCACCCGCGCCTACTACGCGCTGATGCGCGGCGAGGACCCCGGCCCGCTGCCCGCCAAGGCCGAACGCGCCACCGCCGCCGCCTTCCTGGCCCCCGACCGGCCCGGCACCGTCACCGCCGTGCACGGCCTGGACGCCGCCCGCGCCGCCGAAGGCGTCCGGCTCGCCGCGATCGGCATCGCCCCCGGCCACCGCGCCGCCGGCCTGCGCAGCTCCTGGGACCGGGTCGGCATCGTCACCACCCTCGCCGACACCCCCGCCGAGGCCCGCCGGCTCGCCGACGCGGCCGCCGCGCTGGTCCGGTTCGACATCGCCCCCCGAGCAGCGGAGGAATCATGACCGAACAACGGGAAACGACGCCCGGCACCCTGCTGGTGATCGGCAGCGGACTCAAGGAGTACCGCGAGTACCTGGTCGGCCCGATGAGCCGCCGGGCCCGCGCCGCCGGCCTGGAGCTGCTGCTGGTCAACAACCTGCGGCCGACCTGGCAGCGCGAGTACTTCGACGAGATCGTGGTCGCCGACGTCTTCGACACCGCCACCATGAACGCCACCGTCCGGGAGATCGCCGCCCGCCGGAACATCGTCGGCCTGCTCTGCTGGGACGAGCCGCTGGTGCTGGACGCCGGCCTGCTGGCCGCCGAACTCGGCGTCCCCGGCCTGTCCGAACGCGGCGTGCGCGGCGTCCGCGACAAGGAGCGCACCCGCACCGTGCTCACCGCCGCCGGCCTGCGCCAGCCCGGCTTCGCGCTCACCACCGACCTCGCCGAGGCCCGCGCCGCCGCCGCCCGGATCGGCTACCCCGTGGTGCTCAAGCCGCGCGCCATGGGCGCCAGCATCGGCGTGGTCTTCGCCGCCGACGAGCGGGAGCTCGACGAGGCGTTCCGCACCGCGCTGTCCGCCAGCGAGGTCGACCCCGGCCCCTACCGGGCCAGCGTGATCGTCGAGGAGTACGCGGGCGGCCCGGAGATCAGCGTGGACGGCGCCGTCCACAAGGGCGAGTACCTGCCGCTGTTCCTGGCCCGCAAGTACAGCAGCGACGAGCCGTACTTCGAGGAGGTCGGCCACGTCGTCGACGCCGCCGACCCGCTGCTCGCCGATCCGGCCCTGCTGGCCCACCTGGCCGACGCGCACCGGGCGCTCGGCGTCGAGGACGGCATCACCCACACCGAGCTGCGGCTCACCCCGCGCGGCCCGCTGATCGTCGAGGTCAACGGGCGGCTCGGCGGCGACCTGATCCCGCTGCTCGGCCGGATCGCCACCGGGATCGAACCCGGCGAGGTGCTGTTCGACGTCGCCACCGGCCGCCGCCCGGAGATCGCCCCGACCCGCGCCGCGGTCGCCGGGATCCGCTTCGGCTGCCCCGAACAGGACTGCCGGCTGGAGGAGTTGACCCTCCCCGCGCCCGGCGACGCGCCCGGCCTGCTGCACGCCGCCCCGATGGCCCCGCCCGGCACCGTGCTGCGGCTGCCCCCCGGCGGCTACCTGGCCCGGCACTCCTTCGTGGTCTGCGAGGCCGACGGCGTCGCCGCCTGCGAGCAGCGGCTGGCCGCCGCCGCCGCGCTGGTGCGCACCGTCACCTCGGAGGTCGGGCCCGCCGACCCCGAGGCCCCGTTCGCGATGCCCGCCGGGCTGCTGGACGTGGACCGGTGAGCGCCGCGCGCTGGGCCGGGCCGCCCCAGGACGCCGCCGAGGTGCTGCGCCGGGCCAAGGAGATCGCCCCCGTGCTGCGGGAGAAGGCCCCGGAGATCGAGGCCAACCGCACGCTGCCCGCCGAGGTGGTCGAACTGCTGCGCGGCACCGGCGTGTTCCGGATGTGCTTCGCCCGCGAGTGGGGCGGCCCCGAACTCACCTCGGTCGAACAGCTGGAGGTCGTCGAGGCGCTGGCGCACGGCGACGCCTCGGCCGCCTGGTGCGCCGTGATCGGCGCCAACAGCGGGCTGCTCGCCAACTTCCTCCACCAGTCCGTGGTGAAGGACGTGTACCCGAGCCTGGACCTGATCACCGCGGGTGTGCTCGCCCCGGCCGGCCGGGCCGAACGGGTCCCCGGCGGCTTCCGGCTCAGCGGCCGCTGGTCGTTCGGCTCCGGGATCAGGCACAGCGACTGGGTCACCTCCGGCGCGTTCCTGTTCCAGGACGGCGAGCCCTGGGCCGAGCCCGGCAGCCCGCACGCGCACGACTCCCGGCAGTTCCTGGTGCCGCGCTCCGCCGTCGAGGTGGTCGAGGACTGGGACACCACCGGCCTGTGCGGGACCGGCAGTTGCGACTACACGATGACCGACGTGTTCGTCCCCGAGGAGCACACCTTCACCTTCTGGGAGGTCCGCGGCGCCCCCGGCCCGCTCGCCCAGCCGGACTCCTTCATGCGCGCCCTGTGCGGCGTCCCGCTCGGCGTGGCCCGGGCCGCGCTCGACCACGCCCGCGAGGTCGCCACCACCCGCTACGACCGGATGGCCGGCCGCAGCTGGGCCGACAGCTGGCGAGTGCAGACCGAACTCGCCAGCTGCGAGGCCGAGTTCAACGCCGCCCGGGAGGGCGCGTACGGCGCGGCACGCCGCCAGTGGGCGGTGCTGGCGGCCGGCGGCACCCTGGACGACCTCACCCCCACCGAGCGCGCCGCCTCCCCGCTCGCCTGGCTGCACGCCTTCCGGGCCTCCCGCGCCGTCGTCACCCGGCTCTACGACCTGCTGCAGACCTGGTCGATCAACCGCTCCTCGCCGATGGACCGCTGGCTGCGCGACACCGCGGTGATGTGCCAGAACCTGACCGCCCAGGACGCCGTGCTGGAGTCGGTCGGCGCCTACCTGCTCGGCAGCCCCCCGCTGTTCCGGATCAGCCTCGGCCTGGACCGCTGACCCGCCCGACCCCCGACGTAGAAGGAGAAGTGACCAGCATGACATCGGAAATCCTGCTCCGGGCAAGGGAGTTGGCGCCGGTCCTGCGGGAGCGGGCCCCGGAGATCGAGGCCAACCGCACGCTGCCCGCCGAGGTGGTCGAACTGCTGCGCGGCACCGGCGTGTTCGGCATGTGCTACGGCCCCGAGTGGGGCGGGCCCGGCCTGACCTCGATGGAGCAGACCGAGGTGGTGGAGGCCCTCGCGTACGGCGACGCCTCGGCCGCCTGGTGCGCCGTGATCGGCGCCAACACCGGCATCTACGCCAACTTCCTGGACCAGACGGTGGCCAAGGAGGTCTTTCCGCGCCTCGACCTGGTGGTGGCCGGCCTGCTCCAGCCCGCCGGCCGGGCCGAACGGGTCCCCGGCGGCTTCCGGCTCAGCGGCCGCTGGTCGTTCGGCTCCGGCGTCAAGCACGCCGACTGGGTCACCTCCGGCGCGTTCATCTACGAGGGCGGCCGGCCCTGGGCCGCCCCCGGCAGCAAGCACCGGCACGACTCCCGGCAGTTCCTGGTGCCCCGCGCACAGGTCGAGGTGATCGACAACTGGGACACCACCGGCCTGTGCGGCAGCGGCAGTTGCGACTACACCATGGACGGCGTGTTCGTCCCCGAGGAGCACACCTACACCTTCGCCACCCCGCAGGGCCGCCCCGGCCCGCTCGCCCAGCCGGACTCCTTCACCCGGGCGATGTGCGGCGTCCCGCTCGGCGTGGCCCGGGCCGCGCTCGACCACGCCCGCGAGGTCGCCACCACCCGCTACGACCGGATGGCCGGCCGCAGCTGGGCCGACAGCTGGCGGGTGCAGACCGAACTCGCCCGCTTGGAAGGCGAGTTCAACGCCGTCCGGGAGGGCGTGTACGGCGCGATGCGCCGCCAGTGGGCGGTGCTGGCGGCCGGCGGCACCCTGGACGACCTCACCCCCACCGAGCGGGTCGCCTCCCCGCTGTCCTGGCTGCACGCCTTCCGCAGCTCCCGGACGATCGTCGCCCGCACCTACGACCTGCTGCAGACCTGGTCGATCAACCGCTCCTCGCCGATGGACCGCTGGCTGCGCGACACCACCGTCCTCGCCCAGCACCTGGTCGCCCAGGACCGCATCCTGCAGTCCGCCGGGGCCTACCTGCTGGGCTCCGAGCCCGAGTTCGGCATCAGCCTCGGCCTGGTCTGACCCCGCGAACCCCGAACCCCGAGGGAGAGAACCCCGATGAGCAGACTCGTCCTGCTGGTCAACCCGAACAAGGTGCATCCGCCGATCGCCCCGTACGCCCTCGACGTGCTCACCACCGCGCTGGAGGACGACGGATTCGAGGTGGAGGTGCTCGACCTGACCTTCCGCCGCGAGGACTGGAAGGCGTGCCTGCACGAGTACTTCGCCGAACGCTCCCCGATGCTGGTCGGGGTGACCGTCCGCAACACCGACACCGTGTACGCCTTCGAGCAGCGCCCGTTCGTCGGTGAGCACCGGGAGATCATCACCGAGATCCGGCGGCTCACCGACGCGCCCGTGGTCGGTGGCGGGATCGGCTTCTCCACCATGCCGTTCGCGCTGGTCGAGTACTTCGGCATCGACTACGGCGTGAAGGGCCCCGGTGAGAAGATCCTCTGCGAACTGGCCGCCGCGATCGCCGAGGGCCGCGACACCGCGGGCATCCCCGGCCTGATCCGCAACACCGACCGGGGCGCCGTCCGGGTGCCGCCCGCGGTGCTCACCGTCCGCCACGGTCAGACCCAACTCGCCGAGGCCACAGGCCAGTTCGAGCCCCGGGTGTGGCAGGTCGACCGGCTCTCGGTGTACCGGCGGCGCTCCGGTCTGCCGCACCGGGTCGACAACCTGGAGTACTACCGGCGCGGCGGCCTCGGCTCCATCCTGACCAAGAACGGCTGCGCCTACCGCTGCTCGCACTGCGTCGAGCCCGACGCCAAGGGCACCCGCTACGGGCAGCGCGAACTCGCCTCGGTGGTCGACGAGATGGAGTCGCTGGCGGCCCAGGGCATCCTGGACCAGCACACCACCGACAGCGAGTTCAACCTCTCGATCGCGCACGCCAAGAACCTGCTGCGGGAGATCGTCCGCCGCCGGCACGCCGACCCGGCCAACCCGCTGAACGACCTGCGGCTCTGGGTCTACTGCCAACCCAGCCCGTTCGACGAGGAGTTCGCCGACCTGCTGGCCGAGGCCGGCTGCCGGGGCGTCAACGTCGGCAGCGACCACATCCGCCCCGAGGTGCTCAGCGGCTGGAAGGTCACCGAGAAGGGCGGCACCTACTACACCTTCGCCGACACCGAGCGGCTGGTCCGGCTCTGCCACGAACGCGGCATCCTCACCATGGTCGAGGCGCTGTTCGGCATGCCGGGGGAGACCCCCGAGACGGTCCGCGCCTGCGTGGACGCCTTCATGGCGCTGGACGCCACCGTCACCGGCTTCTCGCTCGGCCTGCGGCTGTTCCCGTACACCCCGATGGGCATCGACCTCGCCGAGCGCTGCGCGGGCGTGCGCACCGTCCCCGGCCTGCAGTCCAACACCGCCGACGGCCCGATCGTGCTCAAGCCGCTGCGGATGTGCTCCTCCCCGGCCGAGTACGAGCGGCAGTTCATGTTCGACGAGCACGGCAACTTCCGGCTGGTCTGCTACTTCTCGCCCGACCTGCTGCCCGACCCGGCCCGCGCCGCCGACCCGGCCGAGCGCTGGCACGGCGCCGTCACCGACCTGTGGGCGCTGATCGACCCGGCCGACCACCACCGGGTCATGCTGCCGACCGTCGAGGGCATGAGCGAGCACGACAACAACTACGCCGACAACCCGTTCCTCACCAGCCTGGGCGGCCTCGGCTACACCGGCGCGTTCTGGTCGCACTGGCGCGGCCGCGAGGAGATCATGCGCAAGGCCCGGGAGACGTCCGCCCAATCCTCACATCTGCCAACTCCTGCATGACATTGCGCACTTGAGGCGCCGGATTGATCGGATCATGATGAGGTAACGGAATCATCACTACCGGTGATCGACTCCGCACCGCACCGCACCACCGCCGCACCACCACACGCCGCGAGGGGACGATGAACCAGCACGGGACCACCACGCCACTGACCGTGCTGCTCGCCGACGCCCAGCCCGCCGTCCGCCAGGGCGTCCGCTCGATGGTCGAGGCGGGCGGCGGCGCGGCCGTGGTCGACGAGGCCGGCACCACCGGCGAAGTGCTCGCCGCCGCCTCCCGGCACCGCCCCGACGTCCTGGTCCTCGACCCGCAGATGGACGACGGCACCGGCATGCGGATGATCAGCCAGGTCCTGCGCCTCGCCCCCGGGACCGGCGTCCTGGTGTTCAGCCCGTACGACGACGACAAGGCCGTCGCCGCCGCCTTCCACGCCGGAGCCCGCGGCTACCTGGTCAAGCGCGCCACCGCCGACCAGATCGTCCGCGGCATCCACGCCGTCGGCGCCGGCGAGGCCATCCTCGACCGCACCATCGCGGCCCGGCTCGGCACCCTGATCGGCACCGGCCAGCGCCCGCGCAGCTACCCGTTCCCGCAGCTCAGCGACCGCGAGCGCCAGGTCCTCGAACACCTCGCCGCCGGCCGCTCCAACACCGTCATCGCGCGGGAACTCGCCCTCGCCTCCAAGACCGTCAGCAACCGGATCTCCAACATCCTCGGCAAGCTCGGCGTGGCCGACCGCGCCCAGGCCCTCGTCCTCGCCCGCGACGCCGGCCTCGGCCACGCCGCCGCCCGCTGACCCGCCGCACCCCCCAGAACGGAGCCCCGCCATGCCCGAAACCGGCCTGCCGCCCGGCCTGGTGATCCGCCGCCAGGAACCCGAAGGGCTCGAACGCGCCCACGGCCTCGACCTCAAGCTCCTGCACCCCTGGGACGGCCTGACCGCCCCCTTCCACGGCGCCTGGTGCGTCCTGCGCCCCGGCGACCTCACCGACACCCACCAGCACACCGAACGCGAACTCTTCATCTGCATCAGCGGCCGCGGCGAGGTCCGCACCCCGGACGGCCACCGCCACCCCGTCGCGGCCGGGGACCTCGTCCTGCTCCCGGCCGACTCCGACCACGCCGTCGCCAACCCGCACGACACCGACTTCGCCTACTACGCCATCTGGTGGCAGGCGTGAACCCCCGCCGCCCCGCCGAACCCCGCGAACCCGCCGAACCCCGCCACCCCGAGGCCCCCCGCCACCCCGAGGCCCCCCGTCACCCCGAGGCCCCCCGTCACCCCGAGGCCCCCCGTCACCCCGAGGCCCCCCGCCACCCCGCCGACCTCCACCGCCTCGACTACGAGGGCCGCCGCTTCCACGCCCCCGACGGCGACCACCGCACCGTCGCCGTCTACCACCAGCAGGGCGACCTGGTCTGGGGCGAGGTCGCCGGCGGCAGCATCCGGCGCGGCTGGACGGCCGGTACCCGCCAGCCCGACGGCACCCTCGCGATGGGCTACACCTTCGTCCTCACCGACGGCCAGGTCGTCTGCGGCCGCACCCGCAACACCCCCGCCCTCACCCCCGACGGCCGGATCCGCCTCCACGAGACCTGGGAGCGCTACGGCCCCCGGCCCGGCACCGGCACCTCCACCATCGAAGAGGTCGCCCCGTGACCCCCGTCGACTGGGCGCTGCTCGACAAGCACACCACCGGCCCCCTGCTGCGCCCCGGGAACGACGGCTTCCGCGCCTCCTCCGCCGCGTTCAACGAGCGCTGGGCGCACCGCGCGCCCGCCGCCGTGCTGCGCGCCGCCGACGCGGCCGACGTGCTGCGGGCCGTCGACTGGGCGCGCGACCACGGGGTGCCGATCGTGCCGCGCGGCGGAGGGCACTCGTACGCCGGGCACTCCGTCAACTCCGGTCTGGTGGTGGACCTGCGGGCGCTGGACGCGATCACCGTCGACCCCGGCACCGGGCGGGTCACGGTCGGCGGCGGCGTCCTGACCGGCGCGCTGTACGCGGCGCTGCGCCCGCACGGGCTGGCACTGCCGCTGGGCAACGGCGCGGGCGTCGGGATCGCCGGCCTGGCGCTCGGCGGCGGCTCGGCCGCGACCTCCCGCCGGTTCGGGCTGACGGCGGACACGCTGCGCGCCACCACCCTGGCCACCGCGGCCGGGGAGGTCCTGGAGTGCGACGCCGAGCGGAACGCGGACCTGTACTGGGCCTGCCGGGGCGGTGGCGGCGGCAACTTCGGGATCAACCTGGACCTGACCTTCCAGGCCGTCGAGGCCCCCGCCGCGGCCACCTGCGTGCTGCTCTGGGAGGCCGTCCACGCCCCCGGAGTCCTGGCCGCCGTCCAGCAGTTGATGCTCACCGCGCCCGAGGAGACCTCGCTCCGCCTGGGCGTCGCCCGCTCCGGCGGCCGCACCCTGGTCTCCACCGTCGGCCTGCACCTGGGCAGCGCCGCCGAGCTGCGCGAACTGCTCGCCCCGGCGTTCGCGGCCGCCCCGCCGCTGCGCGCGGAGATCGCCGACCGGGCGTTCTGGGACGCGATGGACCACCTGAAGCACGAGACCAGCGGCGGGGCGTTCGCCGTCCGCACCCACTTCGCCACCCGCCCGCTGCCGCCCGGGGCCCTGGACGCCGCCCTGGCGCACCTCGCGGCCGCGCCCCCCAGCGGCAACACCGACGGCTGCGGCCTGGCGCTGTTCGGCTGGGGCGGCGCGATCAACCGGGTCGACCCGGCGGCCACCGCGTTCGTGCACCGCGACGCCCGGTACCTGGTCAGCCTGGACACCTCCTGGCTGCCCGGCGAGGACCCGGCCCCGCACCTCGACCACCTCGCCGGCCTCGACCGCCTGATCGCCCCGCACGCGACCGGCGGCGCCTACCTGAACTTCACCGACCCGGACCTGCGGGACTGGCGCGACGCCTACTACGGTGCGAACTACCCGCGGCTGGTCGCCACCAAGCGCCGCCACGACCCGGACGGACTGTTCGCCTTCCCGCAGTCCGTCGGCAGCTGAACGACCCCGATCCCCCCGCGAGGAAACACGACCGACCGACCGTCGGTCGATCCTCCGTGCCCGGAAGGAGACACCACCGTGTCGCCGCGAACCGCCACCCCGCGCCACTACCTGATGTGCCGGCCCGCGCACTTCACCGTCGACTACTCCATCAACCCGTGGATGGACCCGGCGAAGCCCACCGACACCGGCACCGCCCTCGCCCAGTGGGACCAGCTGCACGCGCTGTTCCAACGCCTGGGCCACACCGTCGAGTTGATCGAGCCGCTGCCCGGCCTGCCGGACATGGTGTTCGCCGCCAACGGCGCCACCACGCTGGACGGCCGGGTGCTCGGGGCCCGCTTCCGGCACCCCGAGCGGGCCGCCGAGGGCCCCGCGTACGCCGACTGGTTCCGCCGGCGCGGCTGGGAGGTCAAGGACGCCGAGCACGTCAACGAGGGCGAGGGCGACCTGCTGGTGGCCGGCGAGCGGATCCTGGCCGGCACCGGCTTCCGCACCGAGGCGGCCGCGCACGCCGAGGCGGCGGAGTTCCTCGGCCGCGAGGTGGTCCCGCTGCGGCTGGTCGACCCGCGCTACTACCACCTGGACACCGCGCTCGCCGTGCTCAGCGACACCGAGATCATGTACCACCCGCCGGCCTTCGACGCCGCGTCCCGCGCGACCCTGGAGCGCCTCTACCCGGACGCGGTGCTGGCCGACGCCGACGACGCCCGGGTGTTCGGCCTGAACGCGGTCTCCGACGGCGCCCGCGTGGTCCTCCCGGAGGCCGCCGTCCGCCTCGCCGAGCGGCTGCGCGAACGCGGCTTCACCCCGATCGGCGTCGACCTGACCGAGCTGCTCCGGGCCGGCGGCGCCGTCAAGTGCTGCACCCTGGAACTGCGGCACTGATCCCCGCCCGCGACGCCGGAGGGCCCGCGACGCCGGAGGGCCCGGACCGCAGCAGCGGCCCGGGCCCTCCGTCAGCTCACGCTCACACCAGGTCGAAGCGGTCCAGCTCCATCACCTTGGTCCAGGCGGCGGCGAAGTCCTTGACGAACTTCTCCTTGGCGTCGGCCGAGGCGTACACCTCGGCCAGCGCCCGCAGCTCCGAGTTGGAGCCGAACACCAGGTCGGCCCGGGTGCCGGTCCACTTGACCGCACCGGAGGCGTCCCGGCCCTCGTAGACCGTGTTGTCGGAGGCGACCGGCGCCCAGGTGGTGCCCAGGTCCAGCAGGTTGGTGAAGAAGTCGTTGGACAGCGTGCCGGGGCGCTCGGTCAGCACGCCGTGCTGCGAGCCGCCGGTGTTCGCGCCCAGCACCCGCAGGCCGCCGACCAGCACGGTCAGCTCGGGGGCGGACAGGTTCAGCAGGTTGGCCTTGTCCACCAGCAGGTACTCGGCCGGGAGCCGGGTGCCCTTGCCCTGGTAGTTGCGGAACCCGTCGGCCTGCGGCTCCAGCGCCGAGAAGGACTCGACGTCGGTCTTCTCCTGGGTGGCGTCCACCCGGCCCGGGCGGAAGCCCACCTCGACCTCGACGCCGCCCTCCTTCGCGGCCCGCTCGACCGCCGCGGTGCCGCCGAGCACGATCAGGTCGGCCAGCGAGACCTGCTTGCCGCCCCGCGCGTTGAACTCCTGCTGCACGCCCTCCAGCACCCGCAGCACCTGCGCCAGCTGCTCCGGGTCGTTGGCCTCCCAGCCGCGCTGCGGCTCCAGCCGGATCCGGGCGCCGTTCGCGCCGCCGCGCTTGTCACTGCCGCGGAAGGACGCCGCCGAGGCCCACGCGGTGGACACCAGCTGGGCGGTGGTCAGACCGGAGTCCAGCAGCTTCGCCTTCAGCTCCGCCACGTCCGCCGCGTCGACCGGCTCGCCCTGGGCGGTCGGCAGCGGGTCCTGCCAGAGCAGCTCCTCGGACGGCACCTCGGGGCCGAGGTAGCGGACGACCGGGCCCATGTCGCGGTGGGTCAGCTTGAACCAGGCGCGGGCGAAGGCGTCCGCGAAGGCCGCCGGGTCGTTCAGGAAGCGGCGGGAGATCTGCTCGTACACCGGGTCGAAGCGCAGCGACAGGTCGGTGGTGAGCATCTGCGGGGCGTGCTTCTTCGCCGGGTCGAAGGCGTCCGGCACGGTGTCCGCGCCGGCGCCGTCCTTCGGCTTCCACTGGTGCGCCCCGGCGGGGGACTTGGTGAGCTCCCACTCGTAGCCGAACAGGATCTCGAAGAACGAGTTGTCCCAGGTGGTGGGGGTGTTGGTCCAGGTCACCTCCAGGCCGGAGGTGATCGCGTCGGCGCCCTTGCCGGAGCCGTACGCGCTCTTCCAGCCGAGGCCCTGCTCCTCCAGCGCCGCGCCCTCGGGGTCGGCGGCGACGTTGTCGGCCGGGCCGGCGCCGTGGGTCTTGCCGAAGGTGTGGCCGCCGGCGATCAGCGCGACGGTCTCCTCGTCGTTCATCGCCATCCGGCGGAAGGTCTCGCGGATGTCGCGGGCCGCCGCGACCGGGTCCGGGTTGCCGTTGGGGCCCTCCGGGTTGACGTAGATCAGGCCCATCTGGACGGCGCCCAGCGGCTCCTCCAGCTGGCGGTCGCCGGTGTAGCGCTCGTCGCCCAGCCAGGTGGTCTCCGGGCCCCAGTACACGTCCTCGTCGGCCTCCCAGACGTCCGCCCGGCCGCCGCCGAAGCCGAAGGTCTCGAAGCCCATCGACTCCAGCGCCACGTTGCCGGACAGGATCAGCAGGTCGGCCCAGGACAGCGCCTGGCCGTACTTCTGCTTCACCGGCCACAGCAGGCGGCGGGCCTTGTCCAGGTTGGCGTTGTCCGGCCAGGAGTTGAGCGGGGCGAAGCGCTGCTGCCCGGCGCCCGCGCCGCCGCGGCCGTCGGAGATCCGGTAGGTGCCGGCGCTGTGCCAGGCCATCCGGACGATCAGCGGGCCGTAGTGGCCGAAGTCGGCCGGCCACCAGTCCTGCGAGGTGGTGAGCACGGTCTCGATGTCGCGCTTGACGGCGGCCAGGTCGAGCGAGGCGAAGGCCGCCGGGTAGTCGAAGTCCGCGCCCAGCGGGTTCGCCACCGCCGGGTTCTTCGCCAGGATCTTCAGGTTCAGCCGGTTGGGCCACCACTGCCGGTTGCCGCCGCCCTGAGTGGGGTGCGCGGCCCGGCCGTGCGCGACCGGGCAGCCGCCCGCGCCCTCGGTCTTGGGGTCGGTGACGATGGCGTCGTCGTTCTCGGGCATGGGAGTCCCTCCGGGTCGGGCGGATAGCGCTCTGCGACGGGCGTCTGGCTCTTCTTCGGAGCCGATCCTAAGATAGACCGAGTCTAAGTCAAGAAGAGGGTCAAACGGGTGGTGGTCCCGCTCGAATCGGGCGTCCGACGACGTCCGCTGTACAGTTCGGGCGAATGTTGAGCTGATTGGGTGAACGAGATGAGTGATCTGCTGGAACGACTGCGGTCCCGCGGCTGGCGACTGACCTCCCAGCGGCGGGTGGTCGCCGAGGTGCTCGACGGCGACCACGTCCACCTGACCGCGGACGAGGTGCACGCCCGCGCGGCCGAGCGCCTCCCGGAGATCTCCCGGGCCACCGTCTACAACACCCTCGGCGAGCTGGTCACCCTCGGTGAGGTCCTGGAGGTCGCCACCGACGGCCGGGCCAAGCGCTACGACCCCAACGCCCACCAGCCGCACCAGCACCTGGTCTGCTCCGCCTGCGGCACCATCCGGGACGTCCACCCCACCGGCGACCCGCTCGCCGCCCTCCCCGCCGCCGAGCGCTTCGGCTTCAGCGTCGCCACCGCCGAGGTCACCTACCGCGGACTCTGCCCCGACTGCGCCTGACGCCCCGCCCCGGCCCCCGCGCCGTCCACCACGACGGGAGCCACCGGATCCGGAGCCGGTGCCGCGGCCGGTGCCGCGGCCGCCCCGCGCCGGGCCCCCGGCCCCGCCGCGCCCAGCACCGCGATCAGCACCCCCGCCGCCAGCAGCAGCCACCACACCCCGTGCGCCGCCGCCGTGAACCGCGCGCCGCCCGCCGCCACCCCGGGCGCCAGCAGGACGCCCGCCACCGCCACGCCCACCGCCGAACCCGTCTGCCGGGCCGTCGAGGCCAGCGCGGCGGCCGTCGAGGCCATCGACCCCGGCAGCCCCGACACCGCGGTGTTGGTGATCGGCGGGTTCACCGTGCCCTGGAACACCCCGACCAGCGCGAACACCGCCAGCAGCGCGGGCACCGGCGTCCCCGGGCCCACCGCCGGCAGCAGCGCGCCCGCCAGCGCCAGCGCCGTCCCCGACACCAGCAGCGGCCCGCGCGGCCCGTACCGGCCCACCACCCGCCCGGTCCGCGGCGACAGCAGCAGGATCAGCACCCCCGCCGGCACCAGGCACAGCCCCGCGTCCAGCGCGGACATCCCGCGCACCCCCTGCAGGTACAGCGTCGCCGCGAACAGGAACGCCGCGAACGCGCCCAGCGCCGCGAACGCCAGCACCAGCGCCGCCAGCACCGGCCCGCGCAGCAGCCGCACCTCCAGCAGCGGGTCCGCCCGCCGCGCCTCGTACCGCCCGAGCACCGGGACGGCCGCCGCCGCCAGCGCCAGCGGCCCCCACACCGACGGCGCCGACCAGCCCGAGCGCCCCGCCGAGATCAGCGCGAACACCGTCCCGCCCAGCACCAGCACCACCAGCAGCTGCCCCACCGGGTCGAACCGCCGGGCCCGCTCCGCCCGGGACTCCGGCACCCAGCGCAGCGCGCCCGCCACCCCCGCCGCCACCACCGGCAGGTTCACCCAGAACACCGCCCGCCAGCCCCAGCCGTCCACCAGCGCCCCGCCCAGCACCGGGCCCAGCGCCAGCGACAGTCCCGACACCGACCCGAACACCCCGATCGCCCGGGCCCGTTCGGCCGGCTCCGGGAACGTCGTCGCCACGATCCCCATCGCCACCGGGTTCAGCATCGTCCCGCCCACCGCCTGCACCGCCCGCGCGGCCACCAGCGCCCCGGTCCCCGGCGCCAGCGCGCACAGCGCCGACCCCAGCCCGAAGACCAGCAGCCCCAGCACGAACACCCGCCGCCGCCCCCACCGGTCCGCCGCCGCCCCCGCGGGCAGCAGGAACGCCGCCAGCACCAGCGTGTACGCGTCCACCGTCCACTGCAGCGCCGCCACCGACGCCCCCCAGTCCCGGTGGACCGCGGGCAGCGCCACGTTCACCACCGAGACGTCCAGCACCACCAGCGCCATGCTCAGGCAGCACACCGCGAGCACCAACCGCCTCCGCCGTCCGTCCAGTTCGGACACCGTCCCGCCTCCGTCCGCCGCCGCGGCGGGAGCCGGCCCCTCGCCGGCTCCGACCCGCCCGGTCGGCGGCACCGACGCTACGATTTCGAGCGTGCTCGAAATCAAGCCGGAGATTCCCGTCGAAGGACTGACCATCGCCGAGGCCGCCGAGCGGACGGGCGTCAGCGTCCACACCCTGCGCTACTACGAGCGGGCCGGCCTGGTCGTCACCGAGATCGACCGCACCCCCGGCGGCCGCCGCCGCTACCACCACCGCGACCTCAAGTGGATCGACATCTGCACCCGGCTGCGCGCCACCGGCATGCCGATCCGCACCCTGCGCCGCTACGCCGAACTCGTCGCCGCCGGCAACGGCAACGAGGCCGCGCGCCTCGCCCTCCTCGAAGCCCACCGCGCCGAGACCGCCGCGCGCCTCGCCGAACTCCAGGACCACCTCGCGCGCATCGACCACAAGGTCACCACCTACCGCTCCCGCCTGGCCGAGGGCAGCGCCGAGGGCCTCTGGGACCCGCGGCCCGGCCCCCGCCCCGACCTGCCCTGAACGGAGGAGCGGAGCGGGAAAAGCAGAAGGCCCCAGAGAATCTCTGGGGCCTTCAGTGGTGTCCGAGGGGGGACTTGAACCCCCACGCCCGATAAAGGGCACTAGCACCTCAAGCTAGCGCGTCTGCCATTCCGCCACCCGGACCGGGTGTTCACCTCGGGGCTTCCTTTCGGTCGCCCCCTGGCGACAGAGAGAACATTACCAGGCCCGGGGAGTGCTTCTCACCTGCGTTTTCGGGGGCGCGGGCGGCCGCCCGCCGAGGATGCGGGCAGACCCGGACAAGCCGGGCGGCGGGGTGGGGGAGTGGAGGACGATTGCGCTGGTGGCGGGCCCGGAGGCGATTTCGGACGGGCGTTCTGGCGGCAACAGTCGGTCCGGGGTGCGCCGCGACCGGCCAGGACGGCGCACAACACGCACCGAATCGGTCGGGAACCTTCACGACACGCGTAGTTCCAGTCCCGGTGCGGGTCGCCGGGTGGTGCTCTCCTAGCCTCTGTGGACCAGGGAGCCTTGAGCGGAACGCCCGATTCCCGACAGCCGTCGCCGGCCGGACCCCGGCGCGGGAGCCTCCCGTCACCGCGTGAAGGGCGGCGTGCAGTGGAACAGACGGAAAAGGCGGTCCCGGTCACCGCGACCTGGTGGCCCGGCCGCGAGCCCGGGCCGGGGCCGGAACCCGGGGTGTGGCGCTTCTCGGCGCTCTCCCACGAGGCGTCGGTGCCGCGCACCAGACACGCCGTGCGGGACCGGCTGCTGGCCCAGGGGATGGCGGGGGAGCGCTACCAGGAACTGGTGGACGACCTGCTGCTGATCGTCTCCGAGCTGGTGTCCAACGCCGTCACGCACGCGGCGGTGCTCTCGCCCGAGGTGGTCTGCGAACTCGTCATCGACCCCGACCGGGTGCGGGTCTCGGTGCTGGACGGCCACCCGTACCGCCCCAAGGCGCAGGAGAACGACCCGGCCCGCCCGGGCGGGCGCGGGCTGCTGCTGGTCAAGAGCGTCACCCTGCAGGCGGGCGGCGAGTGCGACGTGGAGCGCACCGAGGACGGCGGCAAGGTGATCTGGGCCAGCCTGCCGCTGCCCGGCCCCGGGGCCGCCGGGCCGGACGCGGAGGCCGACCCCGACGACGACCCCGACTACTGAGCCGGGCCGGGCCCCACCCCGCCGCGGCGGTCCCGGCCCGCGGGGCCCGGACCGGCGGCCCCGGCCCCGCGGACCCGCGGGTGCTACCAGTCGTGCCCGGCGATCTCCCGGATGCCCGGCAGCGCCGCCTCGAACACGGTCTCGAACCACACCGAGAACGGCTTCGCGGCCCGCAGTTCGCGCAGCTCGGCCGCGGTCACGAAGCGGGTGTCCTCGATCTCGTCCGGGTCCGGCTCCAGGTCGGCGGTGATCAGCCCGACGAAGAGGTGGTTCCACTCCCGCTCGATCAGCCCGGACGCCTCGTCCGGCAGGTCGTAGCGGACGTTGCCAGCCTCGCAGAGCAGGGCCGGGGCGGCGCCGAGCTCCTCGGAGGTGCGGCGGGCGGCGGCCAGGAACGGCTGCTCGCCGGGGTAGGGGTGCCCGCAGCAGGTGTTCGACCAGACGCCGGGGGAGTGGTACTTGCCGAGGGCCCGGCGCTGCAGCAGCATCCGGCCCTGGCGGTCGAACAGGAAGACCGAGAACGCCCGGTGCAGCCGGCCCGGCTGCTGGTGGGCCCAGAGCTTCTCGCCGGTCCCGATGGTCAGGCCGTCGTCGTCGACCAGTTCCAGCAGGATCTCGCCCGGTGCGGCCCCGGAGGGGGTGACGGTCTCCGGCGAGAGGGCCTCGGTCGGGCTGACAGCAGGGCTCATGGGCACAATGCCCCTTTCGGCACGTGGACCGGGGCCGCCGCCCGGCTGTGGTCCCCGGGCCGCCCGCCCCGTTCCTTGGGGTCGGCTGCGCGCGTCGGCCCGGACCGGCCGGTCCGCCGACGGCGTCGGGGCCCAAGTCTGCCGCATGGGCGGGCCCCGGCGGGGCCGCGACGCACTCCCCGGGGGAGGACGGCGACACCACCGGCAGAAGTGTTCGACCCGCGGTCGGCACCGGTCACCGGACGTTCACCGAACGCTCCGGAACGATCGGCGAACCGTGCGGGGGTGCGTTCTGGCTGGTCGACGGGGTCGCCTACCATCAGTGGCACCGGGCGGCCCGCAGCGGCCGTCCGCCCGGCGCGCCGCAGCCGCGGCCGCACCAGACCCGCACGGTACCTCCGACCCGGATCGGCGCCGCGCGACCCCCGATCCCCCCTTGGAGTCCCGCATGATCGGCCTCGTCCTGGCCGCCGGCGCCGGCCGCCGGCTCCGTCCGTACACCGACACCCTCCCCAAGGCGCTGGTGCCGGTCGACGGTGAGCGGACGGTGCTCGACCTGACCCTGGGGAACTTCGCCGAGGTCGGGCTGCGGGAGGCCGCGATCGTGGTCGGCTACCGCAAGGAGGCGGTGCACGAGCGCAAGCAGGAGCTGGAGCGGAAGTACGGCGTGAAGCTCACCCTGGTCGAGAACGACAAGGCCGAGGAGTGGAACAACGCCTACTCGCTGTGGTGCGCCCGCGAGCTGTTCGCCGAGGGCCTGCTGCTCGCCAACGGCGACACCGTGCACCCGGCCTCGGTGCAGCGCACCATGCTGGACGGCAACGACCGCCGGATCAAGGAGGGCCGCGCCCCCGGGATCCTGCTCGCGCTGGACACCGTGAAGAAGCTCGCCGACGAGGAGATGAAGGTCGTCGTCGACCCGGAGCTGGGGGTGCGCCGGATCACCAAGCTGATGGACCCGCTGGACGCCACCGGCGAGTACATCGGCGTCACCGTGATCAACCCCTCGGCGGCCGGCCCGCTGGCCGACGCGCTGAAGGCGGTCTACGAGCGCGACCCGCAGCTGTACTACGAGGACGGCTACCAGGAGATGGTCGACCGCGGCCTGACCGTCGACGTGCAGCCGATCGGCGAGGTCTCCTGGGTCGAGGTCGACAACCACGACGACCTCGCCAAGGCCCGGGAGATCGCGTGCCAGTACTGACCCGCCTGGTGCCCTCGCCGGTCTTCGTGGAGATCCGCGCGGGCGCCCTCGACTCGCTCGGCGGGATCCTGGCCGACCGGCGGCTGTCGTCCGGCGGCCGGATCGCGGTGGCGATCAGCGGCGGCTCCGGCGAACTGCTGCGCGAGCGCCTGGAGCCCGCGCTGCCCGGCGCCGACTGGTACCGGGTGGCCGACGGCACCCTGGACAGCGCGGTGCGGCTGACCGACGAGATCCGCCGCGGCCACTACGACGCCCTGGTCGGCCTCGGCGGCGGCAAGATCATCGACGTGGCGAAGTACGCCGCGGCGCGGGTCGGCCTGCCCGTGGTCGCGGTCGCCACCAACCTCGCCCACGACGGCCTCTGCTCCCCGGTCTCCACCCTCGACAACGACGCCGGCCGCGGCTCCTACGGGGTGCCCAGCCCGATCGGCATCGTGGTCGACCTGGACGTGATCGCCAAGGCCCCGAAGCGGTTCGTGGCGGCCGGGATCGGCGACGCGGTCTCCAACATCTCCGCCTGCGCGGACTGGGAGCTCTCGCACGCGGTGACCGGCGAACCGGTCGACGGACTGGCCGTCGCGATGGCCCGTTCGGCGGGCGAGAACCTGCTCCGGCACCCGGGCACCCTGGAGGACCCGGACCTGCTGACCACGCTGGCGGAAGCCCTGGTACTGTCCGGCATCGCGATGAACATCGCGGGCAGCACCCGGCCCAGCTCGGGCGCCTGCCACGAGATCTCGCACGCCCTGGTCGAACTGCACCCCAAACGGCCCGGCCAGCACGGTGAGCAGGTCGGCCTCGGCGCCGCCTTCGCCTGCCACCTGCGGGGCGAACGGGAACTGTCCGGGCTGATCGTGGAGCGCCTGCGCTTCCACGGCCTGCCGGTGACCGCCGATCAGCTCGGCTTCACCGACGCGGAGTTCACCGAAGCGGTGCACTACGCTCCGAACACCAGACCGGGGCGCTTCACCATCCTCGAACACCTCGACCTCTCCGCCACAGACATCAGGGACGCGTACGCCGACTATGTCCAAGCCGTCAACAGCTGAACGTCCGCCGGTCGACCTCACCCGGCGCCCGTCGATCGAGGAACTGCGGGCGGTGATCCATCCCGAGGGGATGCTGCAGCGCCGCAGCGCCGAGCACTGGGCCGGCCGCCTCTACATGCGGAAGATCTCGCTGCGGATCACCCGGGTCCTGTCGACCGTCACGGCGATCACGCCCAACGGCCTGACCTACCTGATGATGCTCACCGGCATCCTGGCCGGCCTCGCCCTGCTGGTGCCCGGCCTGACCGGCGCGGTGCTCGGCGCGGTGCTGATCCAGGTCTACCTGCTGCTGGACTGCGTGGACGGCGAGGTGGCCCGCTGGCGCCGGCAGACCTCGCTGACCGGCGTCTACCTGGACCGGGTCGGCCACTACATGTCCGAGGCCGCGCTGCTGACCGGCCTGGGCCTGCGCGCCGCCGACCTGTTCCACCGCGAGGGCGCGCACGCCGCCTGGCAGTGGGCCTTCCTGGGCACGCTGGCCGCGCTCGGCGCGATCCTGATCAAGTCCGAGACCGACCTGGTCGACGTGGCCCGCGCCCGCTCCGGGATGACCGCCGTCGAGGACAGCGCCTCGGTGCCGCGCTCGAACACGGTGGCCAAGGCCCGCCGGGCCGCCTCGCTGCTCAAGTTCCACCGCCTGGTCGGCGCGGTCGAGGCGTCGCTGTTCATCCTGGCCGCCGGCATCGCCGACGCGGTCCGCGGCGACCTGTTCTTCACCCGGCTCGCGGTCGTGGTGCTGGCCGCCATCGCGGTCCTGCAGACCGTCCTGCACCTGCTGTCCATCGTGCTGTCCAGCAGGCTGCGATGAGCGACGCCTTCCGCCTCGGCGCGGTCATCATCACCATGGGCAACCGGCCCGCCGAGCTGAACGCGCTGATCGAGTCGGTGCGCGCCCAGCAGGGCCCGCCGGTGGAGCTCGCGGTGGTCGGCAACGGCGCCCCGCTGCCTCCGCTGCCCGCGGGGGTGCGCACTGCCGAGCTGCCGGAGAACCTCGGCATCCCGGGCGGCCGCAACGTCGGCATCGAGCTGTTCGGCCCGGACGGCCGGGACGTCGACGCGGTGCTCTTCCTGGACGACGACGGCCTGCTGCCGAACACCGACTCGGCCGAGCTGCTGCGCGCGGCGTTCACCGCCGACCCGGCGCTGGGCATCGTCTCGTTCCGGATCGCCGACCCGGAGACCGGCACCACCCAGCGCCGGCACGTGCCCCGGCTGCGCGCCAGCGACCCGATGCACGGCTCCCGGGTCACCACCTTCCTGGGCGGCGCCAGCGCGGTGCGCAGCGCGGTGTTCCCGCAGGCCGGGCAGCTGCCGGCGGAGTTCTTCTACGCGCACGAGGAGACCGACCTGGCCTGGCGCGCGCTGGACGCCGGCTGGTCGATCGACTACCGCCCGGACGTGGTGCTCCACCACCCGGCGACCTCCCCGGCCCGGCACGCCGCCTACTTCCACAACGTGGCCCGCAACCGGGTCTGGCTGGCCCGGCGGAACCTTCCGGCCCTCCTGGTGCCTCTCTACCTGGGAACCTGGTTCCTGCTGACCGTGCTCCGGCGTCCCTCGAAGGAGGGGCTGCGGGCCTGGCTCGGCGGTTTCCGGGCAGGCTGGAAGGAGTCCTGCGGCCCGCGCCGGCCGATGAAGTGGTCCACCGTCTGGCGCTTGACCAGGCTCGGCAGACCGCCAATCATCTGATCGCGGCGGTTCGGCTCCCTCCCCCGGCCGATCACCAAGCAGACCAGAGCTCCCGTGGTACGCCCCGGTCCCCCGCCCCGTCCCCCCGGCGGGGGATTTCGACCCCCTGAAGGACGAATGTGTCGACACTGAGTGACCCGGTGAACCTCTCCGCACCAAGGGGTTCCGACGCGGGTCTGACCCCGAAGCAGTTGGCGGACAAGTACGGGTTGTCCGTCAGCGGCAAGCGCCCGAGCCTGCCGCAGTACGTCCGCCAGCTCTGGGCCCGGCGCAGCTTCATCAGTGCGTTCGCCACCGCCCGGCTGGTCGCGCAGTACACCACGGCGAAGCTCGGCCAGGTCTGGCAGGTGCTCACCCCGCTGCTGAACTGCGCGGTGTTCTACCTGGTCTTCGGTCTGATCATGAGCAACCGGGACACCGTCCCGAACTACATCGCCTGGCTGTGCATCGGCGTCTTCATCTTCCAGTTCTCGCAGAGCGCGATCCAGGCCGGCACCCGGTCGATCTCCGACAACCTGGGCCTGATCCGGGCGCTGCACTTCCCGCGCGCCAGCCTGCCGATCGCCTTCACCATCATCCAGCTCCAGCAGCTGCTGATCTCGATGGTGGTGCTGGTCGTCATCGTGCTGCTGAACGGCATCACCCCGGGCATGACCTGGCTGCTGATCATCCCGGCGCTGGTGTTCCAGTCGATGTTCAACACCGGCCTCGCCCTGGTGATGGCCCGGATCGGCTCCAAGACCTCCGACATCTCGCAGCTGATGCCGTTCCTGCTGCGCACCTGGATGTACGTCTCGGGCGTGATGTACAGCGTGTCGAGCTTCATCGAGAAGTGGCCGCCGATCTGGCAGACGGTCTACTCGTGGAACCCGGCCGTGGTCTACATGGACCTGATCCGCTACGCCTTCATGCCCGAGAGCTTCGACAAGAAGCTCTACCCGGGCGGCTGGGACGCCCACGGCAACGCGCTGCCGAAGGCGCTGATCCTCCCCGACCACATCTGGATCATGGCCGCCTCCTGGGGGGTCGTCGCCTTCGCCGTCGGCTTCGTGTTCTTCTGGAAGGCAGAGGAGGAGTACGGCCGTGGCTGACGCAGCTCTCGACACCGTCAAGGAGACCACCGTGGTGGACAACCAGGCCCAGGTCCCCACCGTGGTGGTGGACGATGTGCACATCGTCTACAAGGTGCACGGCGCCGGTTCCGGCAAGGGCAGCGCCACCTCGGCGCTGAGCCGGATCATCACCCGGAAGAAGTCGCCCACGATCCGCGAGGTGCACGCGGTGCGCGGCATCAGCTTCACCGCGTACAAGGGCGAGGCGATCGGCCTGATCGGCTCGAACGGCTCCGGCAAGTCGACCATGCTGGCGGCCATCGCCGGCCTGCTGCCGACCGAGCGCGGCGGCATCTACACCCAGGGGCAGCCCTCGCTGCTGGGCGTCAACGCGGCGCTGATGAACGACCTGACCGGCGAGCGCAACGTGGTGCTCGGCTGCCTGGCGATGGGCATGTCCCCGTCCGAGGTGCGCAAGCGCTACCAGGGCATCGTCGACTTCTCGGGCATCAACGAGAAGGGCGACTTCATCTCGCTGCCGATGCGCACGTACTCCTCCGGCATGGGCGCCCGCCTGCGGTTCTCCATCGCGGCGGCGAAGACCCACGACGTGCTGCTGATCGACGAGGCCCTCGCCACCGGCGACCAGGGCTTCCAGCAGCGCTCCAAGGCCCGGATCAACGAGCTGCGCAAGGAGGCCGGTACGGTCTTCCTGGTCAGCCACGACAACAACGCGATCCGCGAGACCTGCGAGCGGACGATCTGGATCGAGCACGGCGAGCTGATCATGGACGGGCACACCGACGAGGTGGTCCGCCGCTACGAGAAGGGCGACCGCCCCTGAACGGGGGCGGGTCGCGGGGCGCAGGGCCGGTGCGCGGGGAGCGGATCCCCGGGCACCGGCCCTGCGCCGTGCGGCGGGTGAAGGGGCGACGGCGGATGCGTGTCCGTGGCGCGGTGGCGGTGCGGCCCGGTGTAGAACGGGGGAGTGACGGCAGTGTCGGATTCAACTAAGTCAGATAACCAGACAGCGGCGGTGACGCTGGACAAGGCCGACCTGGAGAACTTCCCGGTCGCCCCCGGCTTCCTGCCCGCCGCCTGGCGCGGCGACCTGATGGCGGTCTACGGCTTCGCCCGCCTGGTCGACGACGCCGGCGACGGCGACCTCGCCGACCCGGCCGCCGTCGCCCGGCTGCTGGACGTCCCGGGCGGGCCCGGCGACGAGGGCTTCCGGCTCGCCCTGCTGGACGGCCTGGAGCGCGACCTCGACCGGGTCTTCGCCACCGCCCTCGGCGACGACCCGGCCCCGCACGGCACCGTCCTGGGCACCGACCCCGGCGAGCCCCGGCACCCGCTGCTGCGCCGGCTGGTCCCGCTGGTCGAACGGCACGCCGTCACCCCCGAGCCGTTCCGCCGGCTGATCGAGGCCAACCGGGTGGACCAGACCACCGCCCGCTACGCCACCTACGCGGACCTGCGCCACTACTGCACCCTGTCCGCCGACCCGGTCGGCCGCCTGGTGCTCGCCCTGGCCGGCCGCGCCACCCCGGAGCGGATCGAGCTGTCCGACGCGATCTGCACCGCGCTGCAGATCGTCGAGCACCTCCAGGACGTCGCCGAGGACCTCGAACGCGGCCGGATCTACCTCCCGCAGGAGGACCTCGCGGCCTTCGGCGTCACCGAGGACGACCTCGCCGCCGACACCGCGAGCCGCGGCGTGCGCCAGCTGATCGCCTGGGAGGCGAGCCGGGCCCGGACCCTGCTCGACCGCGGCGCGCCGCTGGTGGGTACGGTTCACGGGAGGCTCCGACTGCTGCTGGCGGGATTCACCGCCGGCGGGTACGCGGCCCTGGACGCCGTC
Source organism: Kitasatospora sp. NPDC004272 (assembly GCF_053603035.1). Lineage (NCBI taxonomy): Bacteria > Bacillati > Actinomycetota > Actinomycetes > Kitasatosporales > Streptomycetaceae > Kitasatospora > Kitasatospora sp. NPDC004272. Next base: position 54,361 of record NZ_JBSGET010000026.1, read on the forward strand.
GAGGCGGTCAGGTTCGACGTGCTCGCGCACCGGGCGAAGCCCGACAAGCGCCGCCTGGCCGGCCGGGCGGCGGCACTCTTCGCGAAGGGAAGGTGAGCGCCCGCGTGGGGGCATCACCACTGGCGTCCGCGCCGGTCATGGCGGCCTACCGGTACTGCGAGGCGGTCACCGCCCTGCAGGCCCGCAACTTCAGCTACGGCATCCGGCTGCTGCCCGAGGCCAAGCGGCTGGCGATGTCGGCGCTGTACGCGCTGGCCCGCCGGGTCGACGACATCGGCGACGGCGACCTGCCCGCCGAGCAGAAGGCCGAGGCGCTGGCCCGCACCCGCGTCCTGCTGGACGAGGTCCGGGCGGGCGCGGTCGGCGAGGACGACACCGACCCGATCAAGGTCGCCCTGGCGGACGCGGCCCGCCGCTTCCCGATCCCGCTGGGCGGCTTCGACGAACTGGTCGACGGCGTCGAGATGGACCTCAAGGGCGTCGAGTACGCCACCTTCGAGGAGCTCAAGGTCTACTGCCGCTGCGTGGCCGGCTCGGTCGGCCGGCTCTCGCTGGGCGTCTACGGCTGCGAGGACTGGGAGCGCGGCGCCGAGTACGCCGACACCCTGGGCCTGGCCCTGCAGCTCACCAACATCCTGCGCGACCTGCGCGAGGACGCCCTGAACGGCCGCACCTACCTGCCCACCGAGGACCTGGTCCGGTTCGGCTGCCAGCAGGGCTTCGCCCTGCCCGCCCTCCCGGTCGGCGCCGACTTCACCGGTCTGGTCGCCTTCGAGGCCGAACGCGCCCAGCGCGCCTTCGAGGAGGGCCTGCGGCTGCTGCCGATGCTCGACCGCCGCAGCCGCGCCGCCACCGCCGCGATGGCCGGGATCTACCACCGCCTGCTCGGCCGGATCTCCGCCGACCCGCGCGCGGTGCTCCGCGGCCGGGTCTCCCTGCCGGGCTGGGAGAAGGCGTACGTGGCACTGTCCGGGCTCGCCGGAGGGCGTTCTTGATTCTCGCGCCAGTTCTGTCACGCTGTGTCAACAGGGAATCACGACGCATGCGCACGTTGTTGTGCCCACCGTCCACCGCCGTCCGGGAGGACCGATGAGCACGCCGAAAGCGCAGCGCGAGCGGACCGCGGTGGTGGTCGGCGGCGGCCTGGCCGGCATCACCGCCGCCCTCCGCCTCGCCGACGCGGGCGTGCGCACCACCCTGCTGGAGGCCCGCCCCCGGCTCGGCGGCCTGGCCTTCTCCTTCAAGCGCGGCGAACTGACCGTCGACAACGGCCAGCACGTCTACCTGCGCTGCTGCACCGCCTACCGCGGCCTGGTCGACCGGCTCGGCGCGAACGGCCTGGTCGACCTCCAGCCCCGGCTGGACGTGCCGGTGCTCTCGGTCGCCCCCGACGGCACCCGCACCCTCGGCCGGCTGCGCCGCGCCGAACTGCCCGTCCCGTTGCACCTGGCCGGCAGCCTCGCCACCTACCGGCACCTGAGCCCGGCCGACCGGCTGCGGGTGGTGCGCGGCGCGCTCGCCCTGCAGAAGCTCGACCTCGCCGACCCGGCGCTGGACGACCTCTCCTTCGGCGACTGGCTGCGCCGGCACGGCCAGACCCCGGCCACCGTGGCCGCCGTCTGGGACCTGGTCGGCGTGGCCACCCTGAACGCCACCGCCGACCGCACCTCGATGGCGCTGGCCGCGATGGTCTTCAAGACCGGCCTGCTCTCCGAGCCGGGCGCCGCCGACATCGGCGCGGCGAACGTCCCGCTCGGCGAGATCCACCACGACCGGGCGGTGGCCGAGCTGGAGCGGGCCGGCGTCCGGGTCCGGCTGCGCAGCCGGGTCGCCGAGCTGAAGGCCGCCGAGCAGAACGCCGTCCGGCTGGAGGGCGGCGAACTGCTCACCGCCGACACCGTGGTGCTGGCCGGCGCCCAGGACGCCGCGGCCGCCCTGCTGCCGGACGGCGCGATCCCGGCCCGGTACCGGCTGGCCGAGCTCGGCACCGCCCCGATCCTCAACGTGCACGCGGTCTACGACCGGCGGCTGATCCGCCGTCCGTTCTTCGCGGCGCTCGGCTCCCCGGTGCAGTTCGTCTTCGACCGCACCCGGCACTCCGGGCTGGCCGTCCCCGGCGCCCAGTACCTGGCCGTCTCGCAGTCCGCCGTCGAGGACGAGATCGACCTGCCGGTCGCCGAGCTGCGCGCCCGCTACCTGCCGGAGCTGGAGCGGCTGCTGCCCGCCGCCCGCGGGGCCCGGGTGCTGGACTTCTTCGTCACCCGGGAGCGCACCGCGACCTTCGACCCGGCGCCCGGCACCGCCGCCCTGCGCCCCGGCGCGCGCACCGCGGTGCCCGGCGTCCTGCTCGCAGGGTCCTGGACGGCCACGGGTTGGCCAGCGACCATGGAGGGTGCGGTGCGCAGCGGCCACGCTGCGGCCGACGCCGCCCTGGCCGGCCACGGCCGGCTCCCGGTCGACCGGGGAGACGGGCGGTGGCCACGATGACGCCGAGCCCCCGCCCCCCGACCACTGACACCGCACCCGTCCGACCGCCCGCCGCGGCCGGCCGGACGTACCGAGAGGGAACGCACGTGGAGGCACGCACCGGCTCGACGGTCGAGGACACCCCGACCGTCCTCGACCTGCTGGCGCGCGGACGCACGCTCTGCACGCCGCCGATGCGCGCGGCCGTCGCCCGTTTGGCGGCACCGATGGACACCGTCGCCGCCTACCACTTCGGCTGGATCGACCGGGACGGCAAGCCCGCCGCGGGCGACGGCGGCAAGGCCGTGCGCCCGGCGCTGGCCCTGCTGTCGGCCGAGGCGGTGGGCGCGAACGCGCAGGTGGGCGTACCCGGCGGCGTGTCGGTCGAGCTGGTGCACAACTTCTCGCTCCTCCATGATGACCTGATGGACGGTGACGAGACGCGCAGGCACCGGGCCACCGCCTGGACGGTGTTCGGCCCGGCGCAGGCCGTGCTGGTCGGCGACGCGCTGGCCACCCTCGGCACCGAGGTCCTGCTGGACGCCGCGGTGACCGGCGGGGCCGACCCGGCCGACGCCGCCCGCGCCGTCCGGCTGATCACCACCGCCACCCGGCGGCTGATCGACGGGCAGGCGCTGGACGTCTCGTTCGAGCAGCGCGACGCGGTGACGGTCGAGGAGTGCCTGGCCATGGAGGGCGGCAAGACCGGCGCCCTGCTGGCGGCCTCGGCGGCGATCGGCGCGGTGCTGGCCGGCGCCGACGACCGGGTGTCCGACGCGCTCCAGCGGTACGGCTACCACCTCGGGCTCGCGTTCCAGGCGGTGGACGACCTGCTGGGCATCTGGGGCGCCACCGAGGTGACCGGGAAGCCGCACTGGAGCGACCTCCGGTCGCGGAAGAAGTCGCTGCCGGTGTGCGCCGCGCTGGCCGAGGGGGGCGCCGCCTCCCGCGAGCTGGCCGCACAGCTGGCCGACCCGACCGGCCGCGGCGAGGAGAGCGAGCAGCTGCTCGCCGACCGCGCCGCGCTGATCGAGCGGGCCGGCGGCCGGGCCTGGACGCAGGAAGAGGCCCGCCGCCAGTACGACACCGCCCTCGCCGCCCTCGGCGAGGTGCCCATGGCCGACGAGGTGCGCGAGCACTTCGTCGCACTCGCCGAATTCGTGGTGGTCAGAGAGAGGTGACGTAAGAGTGACAGCAACCGCGGGTGGAAGGCTCGGACCCCAAACCTCAGTTGCAGTAACACGATCTGACGATTCCTCACCAGCGGCGGCGCTCAGCCGCGCCACCGCACACCTGCTGTCACTCCAGCACGCCGACGGCTGGTGGAAGGGCGACCTGGAGACCAACGTCACCATGGACGCCGAAGACCTGCTGCTCAGGGAGTTCCTGGGCATCCGCACCGAGGAGCAGACCCGGGCCACCGCGGCCTGGATCCGTTCCCGGCAGCGGGAGGACGGCACCTGGGCCACCTTCCACGGCGGCCCGCCCGAGCTCTCCACCACCGTCGAGGCGTACGTGGCCCTCCGGCTCGCCGGGGACGCCGCGGACGCCCCGCACATGCGGGCCGCCGCCGCCTTCGTCCGCGAGCGCGGCGGCATCGCCGCCAGCCGGGTGTTCACCCGGATCTGGCTCGCGCTGTTCGGCTGGTGGCCCTGGGAGAAGCTCCCCGAACTGCCCCCCGAGGTGCTGTTCCTGCCCAGTTGGGCCCCGCTGAACATCTACTCCTTCGGCCAGTGGGCCCGGCAGACCATCGTCCCGCTCACCGTGGTCTCCGCGCACCGCCCGGTCCGCCCCGCCCCGTTCGGCCTCACCGAACTGCACACCGACCCGGCCGACCCGTACCCCGTCCGGCCGCTCGCCCCCGCGCACAGCTGGGACGGCCTCTTCCAGCGGCTCGACCAGCTGATGCACCGCTACCGCCGGCACGCCATCAAACCGCTGCGCCGCCTGGCCCTGCGGCAGGCCACCGCCTGGATCATCGAGCGCCAGGAGGCCGACGGCTGCTGGGGCGGCATCCAGCCGCCCGCCGTCTACTCGCTGATCGCGCTGCGGCTGATGGGCTACCGGCTCGACCACCCGGTGATGCGGGCCGGCCTCGCTGCCTTCGACTCCTTCACCGTGCACACCGAGGACGGCAAGCGCTGGATGGAGGCGTGCCAGTCCCCGGTCTGGGACACCTGCCTGGCCGCCATCGCGCTGCGCGACGCCGGACTGCCCGGCGACCACCCCGCCCTGGTCCGGGCCGGCGGTTGGATGCTCGGCGAGGAGGTCACCACCCGCGGCGACTGGGCCGTCAAGCGCCCCCGGCTGGCCCCCGGCGGCTGGGCCTTCGAGTTCCAGAACGACACCTACCCGGACGTGGACGACACCGCCGAGGTGGTCCTCGCGCTGCGCCGGATCGACCACCCCGACACCGCCCGGCTGGCCGGTGCCGTCGAGCGGGCCGTCGACTGGAACCTCGGCATGCAGTCCAAGGACGGCGCCTGGGGCGCCTTCGACGCCGACAACACCAGCAAGCTCCCCAACAAGCTCCCGTTCTGCGACTTCGGCGAGGTCATCGACCCGCCCTCGGCGGACGTCACCGCGCACGTGGTGGAGATGCTCGCCGAGACCGGCCGCGCCCGGGACCCGCGCACCCGGCGCGGCGTCGCCTGGCTGCTGCGCCACCAGGAGGCCGACGGCTCCTGGTTCGGCCGCTGGGGCACCAACTACATCTACGGCACCGGCTCGGTGGTGCCCGCCCTGATCGCCGCCGGGATCACCCCCGGCCACCCCGCGGTCCGGCGCGCCGTCGCCTGGCTGGCCGACCGGCAGAACCCGGACGGCGGCTGGGGCGAGGACATGCGCTCCTACGAGGACCCGGCCACCTGGGCCGGCCGCGGCGAGTCCACCGCCTCGCAGACCGCCTGGGCGCTGATGGCGCTGCTCGCCGCCGGCGAGCGCGGGTCCGAGGCGGTCGAGCGCGGCGTCGGCTGGCTCACCGGCACCCAGCGCGAGGACGGCACGTGGGACGAACCGCAGTTCACCGGCACCGGCTTCCCCTGGGACTTCTCCATCAACTACCACCTGTACCGCCTGGTCTTCCCGGTCACCGCGCTCGGCCGCTACGTGCACGACGCCCCGCTCGGCCGGGGCGGTGAGCGATGACGGATCCGCTACTGGTGCTGTGCGCGCTCGGGCCGGAGGCCTGGGCGCTGCGCGGCGGCGACTGGTCCGGCGCGGCCGGCGGCCCGGCGGTGCTGGCCCGCACCGGGATGGGCCGCCGGGCCGCCGGCCGCAAGGCCGCCGCGCTGCTCGACGCGGGCGGCTACGGCGCGCTGCTGGTGGCCGGGTTCGGCGCCGCGCTCGGGCCCGGGGTGCGCCCCGGCGAGGTGATCGTCGCCGACCGGGTCACCGACGCCGAGGGCGGCGACCACCCGCTGGCCTCCGCGGCCGCGCTGGCCACCGCGCTGGAGGAGGCGGGCCTGCGGGTCCACCTCGGCACCCACCGCACCGCCGACCGGGTGGTGCGCGGCGCCGAGCGGGCCCGGCTGCACGCGGAGGGCGCGCTCGCCGTGGACATGGAGGCCGCCGCCGTGCTGGCCGCCCGCGCCCGGCACGCCCCCGACCTGCCCGCGGCCGTGCTGCGGGTGGTCGTCGACACCCCCGAACGGGAACTGGTCCGCCCCGGCACCCTGCCGGCCGGGGTGCGCGCCTGGCGGGCCCTGCGCTCCGCCGTCCCGGCCCTCACCGCGTGGCACCGGCAGGCCGTCGCCACACCCGCCCAGCTGACGAACCCACAGCCCTCGACGCTCCCCCAGGAGGCGAGCTAAGCAATGGCCATGCCGCTGCGTCAGACCGTCCGCGTGTCCACCTACCTCATGCAGCAGAAGATCAGGGGACGGAAGAAGTTCCCGCTCATCGTCGAGCTGGAGCCGCTGTTCGCCTGCAACCTCAAGTGCGAGGGCTGCGGGAAGATCCAGCACCCGGCGGGCGTCCTCAAGCAGCGGATGCCGGTCGCCCAGGCGGTCGGCGCGGTCCTGGAGTGCGGCGCCCCGATGGTCTCCATCGCGGGCGGCGAGCCGCTGATGCACCCGCAGATCGACGAGATCGTCCGCCAGCTGGTGGAGCGCCGCAAGTACGTCTTCCTGTGCACCAACGCCCTGCTGCTGCGCAAGAAGCTCGACAAGTTCACCCCTTCGCCGTACTTCACCTTCGCGGTCCACATCGACGGGCTGGAGGAGCGGCACGACGCCTCGGTGGCCAAGGAGGGGACGTTCGCGGAGGCCGTCGAGGCGATCAAGGAGGCCAAGCGGCGGGGCTTCCGGGTCACCACCAACTCGACTTTCTTCAACACCGACACCGCGCAGACCGTGGTCGAGGTGCTGGACTTCCTCAACGACGACCTCAAGGTCGACGAGATGATGATCTCCCCGGCCTACGCGTACGAGAAGGCCCCCGACCAGGAGCACTTCCTCGGGGTCGAGCAGACCCGCGAGCTGTTCCGCAAGGCGTTCTCCGGCGGCAACCGGCGGCGCTGGCGGCTCAACCACAGCCCGCTGTTCCTGGACTTCCTGGAGGGCAAGGTCGACTTCGAGTGCACCGCCTGGGGCATCCCGAACTACTCGCTGTTCGGCTGGCAGCGCCCCTGCTACCTGATGTCGGACGGCTACGTCCCCACCTACCGCGAGCTGATCGAGAAGACCGACTGGGACAAGTACGGCCGCGGCCGTGACCCGCGCTGCGACAACTGCATGGCCCATTGCGGGTACGAACCGACCGCCGTGCTCGCCACCATGGGCTCGCTCAAGGAGTCGATCCGGGCCGCCCGGGAGACCCTCGCCTCGCCCAAGGCGGTCTGACCGGGACCCCGGCACGGCCGCCCGTACCCCATACGGGCGGCCCACGCCGACGGGCGACCGCGACCGCCGGGCCGCAGGCTGGACACCGACAGTCCACGCACACCGAACCAGCCGGAGGGGTACGCCATGCCACTGCTGAGCCGGATCACCGGGCCCGCCGACCTCAGACGACTGCACCCCGAGCAGCTGCCGCTGCTCGCCGACGAGATCCGCGACTTCCTGATCGACGCCGTCACCCGCACCGGCGGCCACCTCGGCCCCAACCTCGGCGTGGTCGAGCTCAGCATCGCCCTGCACCGGGTCTTCGACTCCCCGCACGACCGCGTCCTGTGGGACACCGGCCACCAGGCGTACGTGCACAAGCTGCTGACCGGCCGGCAGGACTTCAGCCGGCTGCGCGCCAAGGACGGGCTGTCCGGCTACCCCTCGCGGGCCGAGTCCGAGCACGACCTGATCGAGAACTCGCACGCCTCCACCGCGCTCGGCTACGCCGACGGCATCGCCAAGGCCAACCAGCTGCTCGGCGTCGATCGCTGCACCGTCGCCGTGATCGGCGACGGCGCGCTCACCGGCGGCATGGCCTGGGAGGCGCTCAACAACATCGCCGAGGCCGAGGACCGCCCGCTGGTCATCGTCGTCAACGACAACGAGCGCTCCTACTCGCCGACCATCGGCGGCCTCGCCCACCACCTCGCCACCCTGCGCACCACCCGCGGCTACGAGCGCTTCCTCGCCTGGGGCAAGGACGCCCTGCAGCGCACCCCCGTGGTCGGCCCGCCGCTGTTCGACGCGCTGCACGGCGCGAAGAAGGGCTTCAAGGACGCCTTCGCCCCGCAGGGCATGTTCGAGGACCTCGGCCTGAAGTACCTCGGCCCGATCGACGGCCACGACATCGCCGCCGTCGAGCAGGCGCTCCGCCAGGCCCGGCACTTCGGCGGCCCGGTCATCGTGCACTGCCTGACCGTCAAGGGCCGCGGCTACCGCCCCGCCGAGCAGGACGAGGCCGACCGCTTCCACGCGGTGGGCCCGATCGACCCGTACACCTGCCTGCCGATCTCCCCGTCCGCGGGCGCCTCCTGGACGTCGGTGTTCAGCCAGGAGATGCTCGCCCTCGGCGCCGAGCGCCCCGACCTGGTCGCCGTCACCGCCGCGATGCTGCACCCGGTCGGGCTCGGCCCGTTCGCCGCCGCGCACCCCGGGCGCACCTACGACGTCGGGATCGCCGAGCAGCACGCGGTGGCCTCCGCCGCCGGCCTGGCCACCGGCGGGCTGCACCCGGTCGTCGCGGTCTACGCGACCTTCCTGAACCGGGCCTTCGACCAGGTGCTGATGGACGTCGCGCTGCACCGGCTCGGCGTCACCTTCGTGCTCGACCGGGCCGGGGTCACCGGCAACGACGGGGCCTCGCACAACGGCATGTGGGACATGTCGATCCTGCAGGTCGTCCCCGGGCTGCGGCTGGCCGCCCCGCGCGACGCCGACCGGCTGCGCGAGCAGCTCCGGGAGGCCGTCGCGGTCGAGGACGCCCCCACCGTGGTGCGCTTCCCCAAGGGCGACCTCGGCCCCGAGGTCCCGGCGATCGAACGGATCGGCGGCGTCGACGTGCTGGCCCGCACCGGACCCAGCCCCGACGTGCTGCTGGTCGCGGTCGGCCCGATGGCCCCCGCCTGCCTGGACGCCGCCGCGCTGCTGGCCGCCGACGGGATCACCGCCACCGTCGTCGACCCGCGCTGGGTCAAGCCGGTCGACCCCGCGCTGGTCGCACTGGCCGCCGCGCACCGGATGGTGGTCACCGTCGAGGACAACGGGCGGGCCGGCGGCGTCGGCGCCGCCGTCGCCCAGGCCATGCGGGACGCCGAGGTCGACGTGCCGCTGCGCGACCTGGGCGTCCCGCAGGAGTTCCTGGCGCACGCCTCGCGCGGCGAGATCCTGGAGGAGATCGGACTCACCGGCACCGGCGTCGCCGCCCAGACCGCCGCCTACGCCCGCCGCCTGCTGCCCGGCACGCGGAGCGGCGCCCAGGAGTATCGGCCCAGGGTGCCGCGCAAGTAGCCACCGATTGGAGCGAACCAGCGTGACCCAGGCCGAACCGCTCGACCTCGCCGCCCTGCTCGACGCCCGGGGCGGCGAGCGCTACGAGCTGCACGCCCGCTACCTCAACCCGCAGCTGCCCCGGATGCTGCACACCATCGGCTTCGACCGGTACTACGAACGCGCCAAGGGGCCGTACTTCTACGACGCCGAGGGCAACGAGTACCTCGACATGCTCGCCGGGTTCGGCATCTTCGCGCTCGGCCGGCACCACCCCGCCGTCCGGGCCGCGATCGAGCAGGTGATGGAGCTGGAGACGGCCGACCTGACCCGCTTCGACTGCTCCCCGCTGCCCGGCCTGCTCGCCGAGCAGCTGATCGCCCACGCGCCCGGCCTCGACCGGGTGTTCTTCGGCAACAGCGGCACCGAGGCGGTCGAGACGGCGCTCAAGTTCGCCCGGTACGCCACCGGCAAGCGCCGCGTCCTGTACTGCGACCACGCCTTCCACGGCCTCACCGCCGGCTCGCTCTCGGTCAACGGCGAGGGCGGCTTCCGCAAGGGCTTCGACCCGCTGCTGCCGGACACCGCGATCCCGCTCGGCGACCTGGACGCGCTGCGCAAGGAGCTGAAGAAGGGCGACGTCGCGGCGCTGATCGTCGAACCGATCCAGGGCAAGGGCGTGCTCGCCCCGCCGCCCGGCTGGCTGGCCGCCGCCCAGGAACTGCTGCACGCCCACAAGGCGCTGCTGATCTGCGACGAGGTGCAGACCGGCGTCGGCCGCACCGGCACCTTCTTCGCCTACCAGGCCGAGGAGGGCGTCCGCCCCGACCTGGTGTGCGCCGCCAAGGCACTCTCCGGCGGGTACGTGCCGATCGGGGCGACGCTCGGCAAGTCGTGGATCTTCGAGAAGGTGTACTCCTCGATGGACCGGGTCCTGGTGCACTCCGCCAGCTTCGGCTCCAACGCCCAGGCGATGGCCGCCGGGCTGGCCACCCTGCACGTGATGCGGCAGGAGGGCGTGGTGGAGAACGCCGCGAAGGTCGGCGAGCTGTTCCGGAACCGGCTGGCGGCGCTGACCGAGCGGTACGAGCTGCTCGCCGAGGTGCGCGGGCGCGGGCTGATGATCGGCATCGAGTTCGGCCGCCCCAAGTCGCTCAAGCTGCGCACCGGCTGGACGGCGCTGCAGGCCGCCCGCAAGGGCCTGTTCGCGCAGATGGTGGTCGTCCCGCTGCTCCAGCGGCACCGGATCCTCACCCAGGTCTCCGGCGACCACCTGGAGGTGATCAAGCTGATCCCGCCGCTGATCGTCACCGAGAAGGAGGTCGACCGCTTCGTCGACGCCTTCACCGAGGTCATGGACGACGCCCACCGGGGCAGCGGCCTGATGTGGGACTTCGGGCGCACCCTGGTCAAGCAGGCGGTCGGCTCGCGCTGACCCGCGGCGCTCAGAGCTCGGTGCGGCGGCGGCGGACCACCACCCACAGGTCCGCCGCCGCGAGCAGCGTCAGCACCCCGCAGCCCACCGCGAACACGGTCAGCGTCCCGCTGCTCGGCGCGCCGTGCGCCGGGGCCAGCGCGGCCCACACCGCGAAGCCCGCCGTGCACAGCGCGAAGAACGGCAGGAACAGCACCGACAGCAGGAACCGCAGCTTCAGGTCACTGCGGGCGGTGGCCGGTTCCGTTCCGCTCAGCCACACCTTCGGCGTCCTGGCACGCCGCATACGCAACCGCCTCCCTCGTATCCTTCCAGCCTAGGACTGTGCGGGAACGGGGAGGCGGCGGATGGCGGACCGGACGGACGACCGGGTGGCGGACTACCCGGGGCTGCGGGTGGAACCGGCCCGGGCGCTGGCCGCCGAACGGGGCTGGCGGACGGTGCGGGTGGTGGGGCCGGACGAGCCGCTGACCATGGAGTACCGGTCGGACCGGCTCAACCTGACGGTCCGGGACGGCACCGTGGAGCGTGCCTGGGCGGGCTGAGGGTGGGCCGGCAGCGGGCGGCCCGGGGCCGGCCAGGACGGGCGGGCCGCCGCCGGGCGCGGCCGGGGCGCGGTGGCCGGCTGGGCGAAGCGGCCCTCCCGGTGCCAGGCCGCCAGCACCCGGCGGTCCAGCGCGGCGACGGCCGGCTCGGCCAGCGGCAGCGAGAGCAGCACCAGCGCGCCCGCCGCCCAGCCCGCGAACACGTCCGAGATCCAGTGGGTGCCCAGGTAGACGGTGGTCAGCCCGATCGAGGCCGCGGTGAGCGCCGCGAGCACCGATCCGGTCCGCCGCCAGCGGGTCGCCAGGTAGGCCAGCACGCCCCAGGTGACCACGGCGTTCGCGGTGTGCCCGGAGGGGAAGATGCTGCCGCCGGAGAACAGTTCGGGCGAGCCCACGTAGTGCGCGTAGTGCGGGCCCAGCCGGCCGGTCAGGATCTTCACCCCGCCGACCGTGACGTTCAGCAGCAGCAGCGCCATGCCCATCACCAGCAGCGGCCGCGCCGAGTGCGAGCGGTAGCAGCGCCAGCCCAGCCACAGGCAGGCCGCGATCGCGGTGGGGCCGCGCTGCCCGGCGACCACCCAGATGTCCAGGTAGGGCAGCGCCCCGGGCCACTGCTTGTAGGGGCGCAACTGCTGGAGCGACCAGTCCAGGTCGACCAGCGGGGAGTCGTACAGGATGGCCAGCACCACCGCCAGGTAGAGCAGCCCGACCAGGCCGAAGAGCAGGGCGTGCCGCCGGCTGATCAAGGGGAACGCGGATTCCGACGCTCCGGTTGGAGATTCCTGACCGGAACGGACCGGAACCGTGCGCGGTGCGGTCGATATCTGCTGCTCGGGGGATTCAGGATCGGCTGGCACGGCTTCGACATTACCGGGCGACCCCCGGGCGTCCGGGCTATTCGGGGCATCTGTCACCCGGTGGTGACGTGTCGTACCCCGTTTCTCCATAGCGGCAGTTCAGGACGCGCGTAGCGGAGCGGGAAAGGGGGCGGGGAGTGGGCCAAATCACGCTCCCCGGCGCTCCGGGTGACTGCATTCGGGTGGTTTCTCCAATTGCCCGGAGGGTAGTGCGGGAACGAATCAGCGGCCGATTTCCCGTGACCCAGGTCACTTCCGGGTCGTCTCCGGGGAAATCGGCCGCCGTCTCGGGCGGGCGCCGGGCTCAGGGCAGCAGGCGTTCGACGGCCGCCGCGCCCTGCTCCTCCAGGTCCTTCCTGGCCTTCTCGACCAGCTCCGGCGTGGGGGTGCGCCCCGAGGCCATCACCAGGTCCTCGGGGTCGACCGGGCTCTCCGCCCCGGTGTGCAGCAGGTGGTCCGGGGTCGGCTCGGACTCGCTGTCCGTGGAATCGGTCATCAAGATCCTCCGTGGGTGGAGCGCCGGAGGGCCCGGGCGGCCCCTCCGGCGGGGGCGCGCCCGCCGCCGGGGCCGGCGGCGGGAGGTCTGCCATCGAGTCTGGACCCGGGCCCGGGGCGGCGCACCACGAAACACGCCGGAGGGCCCGACCGGACGGTCGGGCCCTCCGGCGCGCTCGGCGGGGCGGGCGGCGGGGTCAGTCGAGCGGGCCGCCCGCGACGTAGATCACCTGGCCGGAGACGAAGCCCGCGCCCTCGGAGGCCAGGAAGGAGATGGTGTGCGCGATGTCCTCCGGCACGCCGACCCGCTGGACCGGGATGGCGGAGGCGGCGGCCTGCTTGAACGCCTCGAACTCCATGCCCACCCGGGCCGCGGTGGCCGCGGTCATGTCGGTGGCGATGAAGCCGGGGGCGACCGCGTTGGCGGTGACGCCGAACTTGCCGAGCTCGATGGCCAGGGTCTTGGTGAAGCCCTGCAGGCCGGCCTTGGCGGCCGAGTAGTTGGCCTGGCCCCGGTTGCCCTGGGCGGAGGAGGAGGACAGGTTGACGACCCGTCCGAAACCGGCCGCCACCATGTGCTTCTGCACCGCGCGGGTCATCAGGAAGGCGCCCTTGAGGTGCACGTCCAGCACGGTGTCCCAGTCCGACTCGGACATCTTGAACAGCAGGTTGTCGCGCAGCACGCCCGCGTTGTTCACCAGCACCACCGGGGCGCCGAGTTCGGCGGCGATCCGCTCCACCGCGGCCTCCACCTGCTCGGCGTCCGACACGTCCGCGCCGACGGCCAGCGCGCGGCCGCCCGCGGCCCGGACCGCCTCGGCGGTGCCCTCGGCGCCGGCCTCCGTCAGGTCGACCACGGCGACGGCGTAACCGTCCGCGGCCAGCCGGAGCGCGGTGGCGGCGCCGATCCCGCGGGCCGCACCCGTCACCACGGCCACCCGCGCCGGAGTGCCGGCGGTCACGGACGTGCTCTGCTCGGTCATCTTCGTACTCGTCTCTCTCGAAGTCGGACGACGGGAGCGGCGCGGGCCGGTGACCCGTCGATGAGAAATAAATGAGTTGCGCAGGGCGCAGCGCGGCAACCCTACCGATGAGTAGGATTTCCGGCCAGGGGGCAGCGCCGCAGGTGACAGAGGGTGAGGGCGAAAAGCGGCCGAGCGGGTGAACCAGGTTGGGCGTGGTCCCGACATACGGGGGAAATATGCCAACTTCGCCAATCCTGCGACTACTCTGCGCCCCTACCTGCCGGTCCAGGCCGACCGTTTGTATAGTGTGCGCCAGCAGCCACCGGCTGCACGGCCGGCGCGTCCTCTCTCACAGCGGGATGCTCACTCGCCGTTACTGCCCCGCGCGGGTGTCCCACACACACCCGCGCGTGACACCGGGACGGATTTCATGGTGCTGGGGGAGATCCCGACAACCCGCGTGCCCGGCCGACTGCAGCAGTCGCCCGGTCACCTCATCCGCGTGGCCCAGCAGGTGCACACCCGCTTGTGGTCCGAATACGTCGGTACCGAGCTGACGGCTCCGCAGTTCGCGGTGCTGCTGGTACTGGCACTGGAGCCCGGAGCCGACCAGCGCACGGTCGGCGAACGGGCCTCGCTCGACAAGGCGACGATGGCCGAGATGGTCGCCCGGCTGGTCCGGCGGGGCCTGGTGCTCCGCCGCAGGGACCCGGCCGACGGCCGGCGCAAGCTGCTGGCGCTCTCGCAGAACGGCGCTCAGGCCGTCCGCGAGGCGACCGGCGGCGTGGTCCGGGTCCAGCGGACCCTGTTCGAGCCGCTCGGCCCGGACGAGCAGCTGGAGATCGTCCGGATCATGGCCCGGATAGCCCGGCTGGAACCGGGGGCCGTCGCCGTGATGACGGACGCCCGGCCGACGCTGGACGCCCAGCGGGCCATCGGCTACCTGATCCGGGTCGCCCAGCAGGTCCACACCAAGCTCTGGTCGGAGAAGGTCGGCACCGAGCTGACGGCTCCTCAGTACGCGGTGCTGGACGCGCTGGAGACCGAACCGGGCGCCGACCAGCGCACGGTCGGCGAGCTCGCCTCGCTCGACAAGGCGACGATGGCCGAGATGGTCAGCCGGCTGGTCCGGCGCGGCCTGGTGCTGCGCCGCCGCGACCCCTCGGACGGGCGCCGCAACCTGCTCTCGCTCTCCCCGGCCGGCCAGGAGCTGCTGCACCGCTCCACCGCCGGGGTCCGCGAGGTCCAGGAGGCGCTGCTCTCCCCGCTGGAGCCGCACGAGCACGTGCAGGCGCTGACGCTGCTCGCCAAGGCAGCCCGGCTGTAACGATTCTGCACAGCGCCGCCCGGCTCGCCGGGCGGCCAGCGCCCGGCCGGCCACGCGGCACCGGCCGGACGCGACGGAAGGGGCCGGCACCCGCTCGG
>NZ_JBSGET010000027.1:0-69316 GCF_053603035.1 Kitasatospora sp. NPDC004272
GGCCGACCGGGCGGGCGGAATGCGGGCAGGCGGGTTCAGCGGTCGCGCCGCGCCCCGCGGGCGGCCAGGCAGAACAGCAGGCCGCCCGCGAGGAACCACGGGTTCCACAGCGCCAGCGTCCAGGCCCGCTGCGCCCGGCTCACCTCGGCGGCCAACCCGTCCGGGTCCGCCAGTAGCAGCACCTCGACGGCCAGGCCCCGCACCAGCAGCAGCGCCCCCACGCCCAGGCCCGCCCACCGCA
The DNA here is from genome assembly GCF_053603035.1 of Kitasatospora sp. NPDC004272. NCBI lineage: Bacteria > Bacillati > Actinomycetota > Actinomycetes > Kitasatosporales > Streptomycetaceae > Kitasatospora > Kitasatospora sp. NPDC004272. The sequence goes on from NZ_JBSGET010000027.1 coordinate 242, forward strand.
GCACCCGCCCCCACCACCCCGACCGCCCCGACCGGGCCAGCAGCACCCCGAGCACCGCCCCGGCCAGGCAGGCCGCCGCGACCCCCCACAGTCCGGTCAGCACGAACCAGGCGGGCCGCTCCGCCGCGAGCCGACCGCCCGCGGAGACGGCCAGCCCCCGGTCCCCGCCGACCGCCCAGTACAGGTGGGCCCCGGCGAAGACCGCCGCCCAGCCGGCCGCGGCGTACCCCCAGCCCCGGCCGCCCCCTCCCCACGCCCGCATCCCGTCCCCCGTCCGTAGTGCTTCGCACCCCATCCTTCCAGGAGCCCGCCCGTGCCGGACCACCGACCGCCCCGCCGTCCCCGCAAGCCGCACACCGCGCACGTCGTCCGCACCGAGCGGCTCACCCCGCACATGCAGCGGGTGGTGCTCGGCGGCGACGGCCTCGCCGCGTTCGACGCGGGCGCGTACACCGACCACTACGTCAAGGTGCTGTTCGACGCCCCCGGCGCGCGGTACCCGGAGCCGTTCGACCTGGAGCGGATCCGCGCCGAACTGCCGCGCGAGCAGTGGCCGTCCACCCGGACGTACACCGTGCGCGCCTGGGACCGCGAACGGCGGGAGCTCACCCTCGACTTCGTCGTGCACGGCGACCAGGGCCTGGCCGGCCCGTGGGCGGTGCGCGCCCGCCCCGGCGACCCCGTCCGGCTGCTCGGCCCCGGCGGCGGCCACGCCCCCGACCCGACCGCCGACTGGCACCTGCTCGCGGGCGACGAGAGCGCGCTGCCCGCGATCGCCGCCACCCTGGAGGCGCTGCCCGCCGGCGCCCTCGCGCACGCCTTCGTCGAGGTCGCCGGCCCCGCGGACGAACAGCCCGTCGCCACCACCGCCCACCTGCACTGGCTGCACCGCGGCGACCGCCCGGTCGGCGCGGCCCTGGTCGCCGCCGTCCGCGCCCTGGAGTTCCCGCCCGGCCGGGTGCAGGCGTTCGTCCACGGCGAGGCCGGCTTCACCAAGGAGTTGCGCGCCCTGCTCCGCCTCGAACTCGCCGTCCCCCGCGAGGACCTGTCCGTCTCCGGCTACTGGCGCCAGGGCCACGACGAGGACGGCTGGCAGGCCGCCAAACGCGCCTGGAACGCCCGCGTCGAGGCCGAGCAGGAGCGGGCCTGACCCCACGAACCGCCGTCCGCCGCCGCCCGGGACGAACCCTCACCCGCGCGGCGGCGGCGGACGGCCGGCCTCCGGCGTCGGGGGGTCGTGTAGTCCGGTCGGTGGGAGTTGTGGTGACACATTTCACCGTTCGCCCCGTTCTGCCGGAGGGGGTCGGGAGTCTAGGTTCCTGCGGTCGAGGGAAGTAGTTCCCCTTCGATCGCGGAACACGTCCGGCACCACCTCCTCCGACGAGAGAGAACGAGCGATGTCTGGATACGACTCCTCTGCCCGCCCGCCCCAACGGGTCGGCGTGGTCGCCGAGTCCGCGCCCGGGGAGACCCGGGTGGCGGCGACCCCGGCCACCGTGCGCGGCCTGCTGGCCCTCGGCTACGACGTGGTGGTCGAACCGGGGGCCGGCGCGGCCTCCGGGTTCGACGACGCGGCGTACGCGGCGGCGGGTGCCGCCACCGGGGACGCCTGGGCCGCGGACGTGGTGCTGAAGGTGAACGCGCCCTCGGACGCCGAGGTCGAGCGGCTGCGCCCGGGCACCGTCCTGGTGGGCCTGTTGGCGCCCGCGCAGCACCCGGAGCTGCTGGCCGCGCTGGCCGCGCGCGGGGTGACGGCGCTGTCGCTGGACGCGGTGCCGCGGATCTCCCGGGCGCAGTCGATGGACGTGCTCAGCTCGATGGCGAACATCGCCGGGTACCGGGCCGTCATCGAGGCCGCGCACGCCTTCGGCCGGTTCTTCACCGGTCAGGTCACCGCGGCGGGCAAGGTGCCGCCCGCGCAGGTGCTGGTGGCGGGCGCGGGCGTGGCCGGGCTGGCCGCGATCGGCGCCGCGTCGAGCCTGGGCGCGATCGTCCGGGCCACCGACCCGCGGCCCGAGGTCGCCGACCAGGTCAAGTCGCTGGGCGGCGAGTACCTGGCGGTGCGGGCGGAGCAGGAGGCGAGCACCGACGGCTACGCGAAGGCCACCTCGGCGGACTACGACCGGGCGGCGGCCGCGCTGTACCGGGCCCAGGCCGCGGAGGTGGACATCGTGATCACCACCGCGCTGATCCCCGGCCGCCCGGCGCCGAAGCTGCTCACCGCCGAGGACGTGGCGGCGATGAAGCCGGGCAGCGTGGTCGTCGACATGGCGGCCGCGCAGGGCGGCAACGTCGCCGGGACGGTGCCGGGCCGCACCGTGGTCACCGACAACGGGGTGACCCTGATCGGCTACACCGACCTGGCCTCCCGGCTGCCCGCGCAGGCCTCGCAGCTGTTCGGCACCAACCTGGTGAACCTGCTGAAGCTGCTCACCCCCGGCAAGGACGGGCAGCTGGCGATCGACTTCGAGGACGTGGTGCAGCGCGCGGTGACGGTCGTCCGGGACGGCGCCACCACCTGGCCGCCCCCGCCGGTCGCCGTCTCGGCGGCGCCCGCCGCTCCCCCGGCCGCCCCGCCCGCGCCGGCCGCGCCGCCCGCGCCCTCACGGGTGACCCCCGCCGTCCGGTTCGGCCTGATCGGCGCCGGGATGCTCGCGCTGTTCCTGCTGGTCGCCTTCGCCCCGGCCCAACTGGCGGAGAACTTCACGGTGTTCGCGCTCGCCGTGGTGATCGGCTACTACGTGATCGGCAAGGTCCACCACGCCCTGCACACGCCGCTGATGTCGGTGACCAACGCGATCTCCGGCATCGTCGTGATCGGCGCGCTGCTGCAGATCGGGCACGAGAGCACCCTGGTCACCGTGCTGTCCTTCGTGGCGATCCTGCTGACCAGCGTGAACGTCTTCGGCGGCTTCGCCGTCACCCGCCGCATGCTGAGCATGTTCTCGAAAGGCTGAGCCGAGATGACGTCCCTCACCGCCGCGCACGCCGCGGACCTGGTCGCCGCCCTGCTGTTCATCCTCAGCCTGGCCGGCCTCTCCCAGCACCGCACCTCCCGGGCCGGCGTCGTCTACGGCATCGCCGGCATGGCCCTCGCGCTGACCGCCACGATCGTGGTCGCCTCCCGCTCGATCAGCGCGGGGGCCGTCGCGCTGATCCTGCTCGCGATGGCGCTCGGCGCCGCGATCGGCCTGTGGCGGGCCCGCCGGGTCGAGATGACCGGGATGCCGGAGCTGATCGCCGTCCTGCACAGCTTCGTCGGCCTGGCCGCCGTCCTGGTCGGCTGGAACAGCTACCTGGAGGTGGAGCGGCACGGCGACGCCCAGACCTCGGTGGCCGCCGACCTGCTGTCGATCCACCACGCCGAGGTGTTCATCGGCATCTTCATCGGCGCCGTCACCTTCACCGGCTCGATCGTCGCCTACCTCAAGCTCTCCGCGAAGATCGCCTCCCGGCCGCTCGTGCTGCCCGGCAAGAACGCCCTCAACCTGGGCGCGCTCGGCGCCTTCGTCGCGCTCACCGCCTGGTTCACCGCCTCGCCCTCGCTCGGCCTGGTGGTCGCCGTCACCGTCCTCGCCCTGCTGCTCGGCTGGCACCTGGTCGCCTCGATCGGCGGCGGCGACATGCCGGTGGTGGTCTCCATGCTCAACAGTTACTCGGGCTGGGCGGCCGCCGCCGCGGGCTTCCTGCTCGACAACAACCTGCTGATCGTCACCGGCGCGCTGGTCGGCTCCTCCGGCGCCTACCTCTCGTACATCATGTGCAAGGCGATGAACCGCTCCTTCCTGTCCGTCATCGCCGGCGGCTTCGGCATCGAGGCGCCCGCGAGCGGCGACGCCGAACAGGGCGAGCACCACGAGATCAGCGCCCGGGAGACCGCCGAACTCCTCGCCGCCGCCAAGTCCGTCATCATCACCCCCGGCTACGGGATGGCCGTCGCCCAGGCCCAGCACCCCGTCGCCGACCTCACCCGCCGGCTGCGCGAACGCGGCGTCGAGGTCCGCTTCGGCGTCCACCCGGTGGCCGGCCGGCTGCCCGGCCACATGAACGTGCTGCTCGCCGAGGCCAAGGTCCCCTACGACGTCGTCCTGGAGATGGACGAGATCAACGACGACTTCGCGCACACCTCCGTCGTCCTGGTCATCGGCGCCAACGACACCGTCAACCCCGCCGCCCTCGACGACCCCGCCAGCCCCATCGCCGGCATGCCCGTCCTCAAGGTCTGGGAGGCCGAACGCGTCGTCGTCTTCAAGCGCTCGATGGCCTCCGGCTACGCGGGCGTCCAGAACCCGCTCTTCTTCCGCGACAACACCGGCATGCTCTTCGGCGACGCCAAGCAGAGCGTCGAGCAGATCCTCCAGTCCCTCGACACCCTCGACCCGGCCCTGACCTGACCCGCCCCGCTCCGTCCCGCTCTCCGGGGCCCGGGAACGCACCTGCGTTCCCGGGCCCCGGATCAGGCCCGGATCAGGCCCGGAGCTGCCTGCGGGTGCCGCTGTGCGCGACCGCCACCTTGCGGGGCTTGGCCTGCTCCGCGACCGGAACGCGGAGCGTCAGCACGCCCTGGTCGTAGTCCGCCGTGATGCCCCCGGGGTCGAGGGTGTCGGAGAGCATCACCTGGCGGGAGAAGACGCCGAGGGGCCGCTCCGAGAGCTCCCACTTGACGTCCTCGCTCTGCGGGTGCGGGCGGCGCTCGGCCCGCACGGTCAGCATGTTCCGTTCCACGTCGACGTCGATCGCGTCCGGGTCCACCCCCGGCAGATCGAAGTGGATCACGTACTCGTCGCCGGCCCGGTAGGCGTCCAGCGGCATCGGGGCCGGACGCGACCAGGTGCCGTTCGAGCCCGTGAACTGCTGGGTGAGACGGTCGAGTTCGCGGAAGGGGTCGGTGCGCAGCAGCATCGCGAAACACCTCCAGTTCGGATCGAGGAGTGCCGGTGCACATCACCTGCGAACCGTTCTAACACGTCATCCGATGGATGACAAAGCAGCAGTGTCGTCATTAGGGTGACACCATGACCCGGAAGCCCACCACCGACCGCGCCCCCGCCGGCCGTGCCCCCGCCCCGCCCGCCGAACCGGTGTCGCTGCTCGCCGCCGCAGCGGCGCTGGCCGCCATCGACGAAGCCGTCCGCACCGCCCAGGAGCCCGGGACGCCGACCGCCGACCGCCCGGACCCCCGCCCCGAACCGGCCCTCGCGGCCCTGACCCTGCTGCGCGAGCTCCGCGCCCAGCTCGCCGGCTGGGAAGCCGGCCTGGTGGAGGACGCCCGCGCCGCCGGCGCCACCTGGGCCGACCTCGCCCGCCCGATGGGGGTGGCCAGCCGCCAGGCCGCCGAGAACCGCTACCTGCGGCTGCGCCGCACCGGCACCACCCCCGCCCCCGGGACCGGCGCCGAACGGGTAAAGGCCGTCCGCGACCACCGGGCCGCCGAGCGCTCCGTGAGCACCTGGGCCCGCGAGCACGCCGCCGAGCTGCGCGTCCTGGCCGCACAACTCACCGGGATCGGCCTCGCCCCCGGCGCCCGCCCCGCCCAGGAGACGCTCACCGCCGCCCTCGGCACCGCGGACGCCGCCGACCTGCTCACCCCCCTCAGCGGCATGCGCCCCCACCTCGGGGCCGACCACGACCACCTCGCCGCCCGCCTCGACGCCCTGGCCGACCGCACCGGCCGACTCCGCGATGCCAGCAACCGGCGCCGCACCTGACCTCGCCACGGCCCCGGCCGCCCCCGGAGTCCTCGACCGCCCCGACACCCGCCCCGAGGCCCGCCCCGAGACCCCCGACGCCCGCTGGGAACGACTACTGGACGGGTTGGCGCAGGTCCGGGCCCGGTACCGCTCCGAGACGGCCGCGGCCCTGGCCGGCCTCGACACCCGCCTGGCCCGGCTCGACGCCCTGCGCGAAGAGCTGGCCGCAGGGGCCCCGGGCGGGCTGCGGAACGGGAGCGAAGGCGGGCCGGGAGGCCCCGGCGGCGGGTGACGCCGCGCTTGCGGTGGATCCGGGCGACGTGCTGCTCAACGGTGCTGACGGTGACGCGCGGACGGCGGACGATCCCCCGGCCGGTGCGACTGTGAACGGCGAGGGAGGCCACCCGCTGCTCGCCGTCGCCGAGCCGCGCGTGCGGTCCCGGGTTCAGTCGAGGTGCAGGATGTAGTCCAGCCCGATCCGGGCCAGAAGCTCCCGCTCCGCGGTGGGCAGGTCGGCGGATCCGTCCGGCAACAGCGTTCCCCCGGTGCTAGGTTGCGGCGGTGAACGCCCACACCGCGCCGCCGTCGCTGCTGTCCGCCCTCCGGCCGCAGAACCAGGACCGGCTCTACGACTTCTACCGGGACCTCCGGGACACCGACGACCTGTTCTGGGACCGGGCGCTGAACGCCTGGGTCGCCACCGGCTACGAGGTGGTCAGCGCGACGGCGAGCGATCCGCGCTTCTCCTCGGTGCGCTACCCGGACATCGAGGCGGTCTCCGACGAACTTCGGCCGCTGGCAAGGGTCCTGAGTCGGCAGATGCTCTACAGCGACGCCCCGGACCACACCCGGCTGCGGTCGCTGCTCAGCCGGGCCTTCACCGCCCGGTCGGTGGCGGCGCTGGGCGGCCGGATATCCGAGGAGGTCGACCGGATCCTCGACGCGGCGGCACCGACCGGGCGGCTGGACGTCGTGGCGGACCTGGCCCGCCCGCTGCCGCTGGCCGTGATCTGCGACCTGCTGGGGGTGCCGGCGCAGGACCGGGACGCGCTGTCCGCCTGGTCGGACCCGGTCGCCGCGGCCATCGGCAGTTCCCGGCTGGACGCCGAGGAGAGCCGGGCCGCCTCGCGGGCCGTGCAGGAGATGCTCGACTACCTCCGCGGTGTCCTCACCCGCGAGGAGGACCGGCCCGCACCCCACACGCTGCGCGCGATGTTGGCCGCCGGGGCCGGGGACGGCAACCAGGACTTCGACGAACTCCTGGCCAACTGCGCCCTGTTGCTGGTCGCCGGCCACGAGACGACCACCCACTTCATCGGCAACGCCGCCCTCTCCCTGCTCCGGCACCCGGAGGCCGCCGCGGAGTTGCGCGCCCGGCCGGAGCTGATCCCGGCCGCGGTGGAGGAACTGCTGCGCCACGACAGCCCGGTGCAGCTGATGCTGCGCCGCGCCCGCCACGACCTCGACCTGGCGGGCCGCGAGATCGCCGCCGGGCAGGCGGTGCTGCTGGTCTGCGGGGCCGCCAACCGGGACCCCGCGGTGTTCGCCGACCCGGACCGGCTGGACTTCCACCGCCCCGCCGGACGGCACGTCGCCTTCGGCTACGGCCCGCACTTCTGCCTGGGCGCGGCCCTGGCCCGGCTGGAGGGCGCCGTCGTCCTGGCGGCCCTGCTCACCCGGCTGCCCGACTGGCGGCTCGACGGCCCCGCCCCGTCCTGGCAACGCAGCCTCAACTTCCGCGGCCTGGACAGCCTCCAGGTCTCCTTCACCCCCTCTCCCGTTCCCGCCGCGAGCACCTGATCCGACAATGGCCGTCAACCTGAACGGAGTTGACTGCCCATCAGCTGAAACGCCACAGAACCCCCGCGCGCCGCACCCCCCTTCGGGCCCGCCCCACCCCCCGTGCGATGCTCTTCACGTGCCTGGAACCGAACGCGCTCGCGCCCCGCTCGCGGCAGCGGCCGCCGCCCTGCTGCTGACCCTGGCCGGCTGTTCGGCGTCCGGCTCCTCGTCCGGCGACGGCACCGGGCTGGTCGCCGCCGGGGGCGGGATCTCCACCGCCGGTCCGGGCCAGCGGGAGGAGGCGCCGGACATCTCGGGCACCACGCTGGACGGCAAGCAGGTCAAGCTGTCCGACTACCGGGGCAAGGTCGTCGTCCTGAACCTCTGGGGCTCCTGGTGCAGCGCCTGCCGCACCGAGGCGCCGGGCCTGCAGGAGCTGTGGCAGAAGTACCGGGACCAGGACGTCCAGTTCCTCGGGATCAACACCAGGGACAACGACCCGGCCAACGCCGTCGCCTTCGAGAGGAACAAGGGCGTCACCTTCCCCAGCATCTACGACCCGGACGGCACCCAGATCCTGCGCTTCCCCAAGGGCAACCTCAGCCCGCAGGCGATCCCCAGCACCATGGTGATCGATCGGAACGGCAGGATGGCCGCCCGCGTCTTCGGCGGCCGGAGCTCCGACGTCCTCGACTCCATGATCCGGCCGGTGGTCGCGGAGCAGCCCGCCGGCACGCCCTGAGCGGCAGGGCGCCGGGCCGGGCCGGATAGCCTTCGGGGATGACGATGCGCAAGAGCGTCCCGGTGAGTGTCGGGGCGATGATCGAGGACCTCAGGGCACTCGTCGAGACCGAGTCCCCCTCGGGTGACGTCACGGCGCTCAAGGCTTCGGCCGGGGTGGTCGCCGGCGTGATCGAGGGGCGGCTCGGCGGGCGGGCCGTCCTGGTCGAGCGCGGGGGGCTGCCGCACGTCCACTGGTCGGGCGGCGGCGAGCCCCGGGTGCTGGTCCTGGGCCACCACGACACGGTGTTCCCGCTCGGCACCCTGGAGCGCCGTCCCTTCGCGGTCGCGGACGGGCGGGTCACCGGCCCCGGTGTCTTCGACATGCTCGGCGGCCTGGTCCAGGCCGTCCACGGGCTGGCCGCGCTCGACGACCTGACCGGTGTGGAGATCCTGGTCACCGCGGACGAGGAGGTCGGCTCCCGCACCTCCCGCGCCCTGATCGAGGAGCGCGCGCTCGCCTGCGGCGCCGTCCTGGTCTTCGAGGGTGCCGCCGACGGCGGGGGGCTGAAGACCGCCCGGAAGGGTTGCGGCACCTTCGAGGTCTCCGTCGCCGGCCGCGCCTCGCACGCCGGGCTCGAACCCGAGGCCGGGATCAACGCGCTGGTCGAGGCCGCCCACCAGGTCCTGGACATCTCCGCGTTCGGCCGCCCGGAGCTGGGGACGACCGTCACCCCGACCGTCGCGTCCGCGGGGACCCTGGACAACGTCGTCCCCGCCGAGGCGACCGTCCTCGTCGACGTCCGGGTCGAGACCGCCGAGGAGAAGGACCGCGTCGAGGCCGCGTTCGCCGCCCTGACCCCGCACCTCGACGGCGCGCGGATCACCGTCCGGGGAGCCGTCGGGCGGCCCCCGATGCCCGAGTCCGCCTCGCTCCGGCTCTTCGCGGCGGCCCGGCGGCTGCTCCCCGGCCTCGAAGGCCGGGCGGTCGGCGGCGGGAGCGACGGCAACTTCACGGCGGCACTCGGCGTACCGACGCTCGACGGCCTGGGCGCGGTGGGCGGCGGCGCCCACTCCGATCACGAGTACCTGCTGGTCGACGCCATGGCCGAACGGGCGGAGCTGGTCACCGGACTGGTGCGCGCGATCCGCAACGACTGAGGGCCGCCCCGTCACCCCGCCCCGTCACCCCGGGCCTTCACCCCGTGAGCGGCGCCGACCCCCGCCCCGCGCCGAGTAGGCTGTTCGGCATCGAACCGGGGAGATCGACGTGGACTATGGCGACAAGCTCTTCTGGCTCTCGGTGGTGATCCAGCGCAAGTACGCGCAGATCTGCGCCGGGTTCGACCTGACCCCCGCGCAGGCCACGCTGCTCTGCGCGGTCAGGAACGAGCCGCGGCAGATGGCCGGTCTGGCCGCGTCGTTGGGCATGACCAAGAACGCCCTGAGCCAGCTGGTCGATCGCACCGCGCGGCGCGAGCTGGTCAGCCGGGCGGGTTCGGAGCAGGACCGACGGGTCGTCATGCTCAGCGTGACGCCCACGGGGAAGGTGCTCGCCGAAGCCTTCTACGCCGAGGTCACCAAGCGGCTGCCCGAGATCGCGGGGAACCTCGACCCCGACGACCAGCGCGACTTCGAGCGCGTGGCCACCGCCATCGTGGACACCTCGGACCTCTCCTCGCCGACCTCGAACTGACCCCTCGGACCGCCGGGTCCCGCCACATCCGTGCCTTGACGAAGTTCACGGCGTGAACTAGTTTCGTTCACGCCGTGAACTACTGAGGGGTGGCAGCGATGAGCATGCGGACGACCGGCACGATCGCCGTCTTCGGCGCGACGGGGCAGCAGGGCGGGGCCGTGGTCGACGCACTGCTGGAACACGGGGCGCGGGTGCGGGCCCTGGTCCGCGACCCGCGGTCCGACCGGGCCCGGGCGCTGGCCGCCCGGGGCGTCGAACTGGCGGCCGTCCGGACCGACGACCCGGCCTCGCTGGCCGCCGCACTGGCGGCGGTCGCGGGGTTCTCCTTCATGACCCCGGAGGCGAACAGCCTCGAAGAGGTCGAGACGGAGATCCGCATCGGCACCGCGCTCGTCGACGCGGCGGTCGGGGCGGGCGTCCCGCACGTCGTGTTCAACTCGGTCTTCGGAGCGGACCGGGAGCGGGGCGTGCCGCACCACGACTCGAAGCACGTGATCGAGGAGCACCTGAGGCAGACCGGCCTGAGGGCCACGATGGTCCGCGCGACCGCCTTCATGGAGAACTTCGCGGGCGTGCTGGCACCGAGCCTGGAGCACGGCGAGATCGTGCTGCGGATGCCGCTGCCGGCGGACGCCGCCCTGAAGATGATCTCGATCGGGGACATCGGCCGGGTCATCGCCGCGCTCCTGCTCGACACCGCACAGGCGCCCGGCGGAGCCGTCGAACTCGTCGGCGACGAACTGACGGGCCCCCGGATCGCCGCGCTGTTCGGCGCGCACGCCGGACTCCCGGCCCGGTACGAGGTCCTCCCGCTGAGCGTGCTCCCCACCGACCTCGACCGGGTGATGTTCCGCGAGTTCGCGAAGGCGGCGGAACACCCGGGGGACCCCGCAGCGGTGCGCTCGATCGAGCCGGCCACCCTGGACCTGGCCCGGTGGATCCGAGCCACCGGCTGGACCCCGCCCACGGACGCGGCCGCCGCCTGAGCCCCCGACCGACGCTGAGCGGGCGTCAGATCGTGCCGAACCCACCGGCGGCGGTGGCGGTGCAGAACGCGGCCCAGGCCGAGGCCGGGAAGACCAGCACCGGCCCGCCCCGGTCCTTCGAGTCCCGCACCGGCACGATGCCCCGGGCCGCGTGCAGGTTGATCGCCGGCTGGATGCACTGGCCGCCGTTGTTGCTGTAGCTGGAGCTGCGGAACTCCGCACCGCTCAGGTCGTGGTCCATGGTGTTCCTCCCGAGGGCCGCTGGCCACCGCCACGGAAGCCGGCCTGCCACGGCTTCCGTCCGCCGCCGATGCTAGTTCCTCCCCCGTGCCGGAAGGACCGGATCCTCAAAACCGCGCCGCGCGGCAGAACGCCCCCTCCGGAGAGAGGGCGTTCTACTGCACGGAGTTGAGGGTGGATCAGATCGCGCCGAACTCCCCGGCGGCGGTGGCGGCGCAGAAGGCGGCCCAGGCCGGGGCCGGGAAGACCAGCACGGGCCCGCCCTGGTCCTTCGAGTCGCGCACCGGCACGATGCCCCGGGCCGCGTGCAGGTTGATCGCCGGCTGGATGCACTGACCGCCGTTGTCGCTGTAGCTGGAGCTACGGAACTCCGCACCGCTCAGGTCGTGGTCACGGTCCATGCTCTTCCTTCCGAAGCCTGCTGATCTTCGCCACGGAAGCCGACGTGCCGTGGGCTTCCACCTGCAGCCGATGGTAGTCCCTCTCCCACGGCCGAACGGTCTCGATTTCACGTGCGAGGATCCCCCGGTGCTGGGACTCCGTGTACGCGAGTACGGACCGGTCGGCCATGGTCAGCAGGGTCACCGCCATGCGGAACGGTGCGATCTCGCCCAGGCTGTACGGGGCGAGCTGCAGGGTGATGTTCGGCTGCTCCGACAGCTCGACGAGATGGGCGAGTTGGGCCGCCATCACCTCCCGGCCGCCGATCGGGCGCCTGATGCAGCTCTCGTCCAGGACGACGTGCAGCAGGGGCGGCTTCGGCTGCTCGAACAGGCGTTGCCGGGCCGCGAGGAAGTCCATCCGCTCGTCCGCCTGCGCCTGGGTGATGCTGCCGCGCTTCACCGCCGCCTGGGCCAGTGCCCGGGCATAGGCCGAGGTCTGCAGCAGCCCAGGGATGATGCCCAGTTCGAACAGGCGGATCTCCACCGCCTTGGCCTCCTCCGCGGCGTACTCGGGGAAGCCCTCCAGCAGGCTCTGGTTCTTGAGGCTCCACCACATCAGCCCCAGGGTTCCGCCGGTGGCGAGGGCCTCGTCCGCCCGGGCGGCAAAGTCAGCGGTGGGACTGCGGGTCGCTCTTTCGATGCACGAGATCAGGGTGTCGCTGTACCCCATGAGCTCGCCGAGCTGCACCTGGGACAGGTTCCGTATCTCCCGCGACCTGCGGAGCTGCAGGCCGAAGGCGGCAGCGGGAGATGACGATGGATCAAGTTCCGTACGGCGCATGCTCGATCACTCTTTCGACGCCGAGTCCCCCACGGGACAAGAGTCAAGTGCGGAAGGCTTCCGATGCTACGCCCGAATGCCGATCCTGATTACACATTGGCAAGAAAAGGGAACGGGCGGTGACCATCGTGGGCAACTCGCTGCTTGACCGACTGGCGCGACAGGACCGCGCCTTCGCGTGCAAGGTGCGCGACGCGCTGCGGGACGCCTTCCACTCGGCGGGGCTCAGGCTGCCCTCGCTGGCGGTGGAGCGGACCGTCACCGGCGCGCACCTGGTGCAGCTCGGGGGCGTCAGCCCGGAGGTGGCGAGCGAGTTGGCGACGCTGGTCTGGACGGGCGCGCCGTACGTGCGGGCCGCGCGGGGCGGGGAGTTCGCCGGGACGGCCGGGGCCGTCTGGCCTTGCGAGCGCGGCGAGTTGCTGATCGACGCGGCCACCGGCCGGCTCGGCGAGTTCTCCCACGTCGGCGACGGGGGCGAGCTGCTGCTGCTCCCCGCGGGCGGCGACGGCGTCCCCTGGCCGGCCGAGCGGAGCCGGGTGCGGCACCCGGCCTTCGCGGACCTGGTGCGGGCGGGGATCGTCCGGCCGGTGCGACGTTCCGCGAACTGAATCCCTTCGAACCAGCCACACCAACCATCGAGGCGAGGAGCACAAGTGCTGTACACCGGACAGCCGTTGGAGGACACCGACGTCCTCCGGCGGTTCCTGCGCGGCAGGTTCACCGAGGCCGAACGGGCCGCCGACCTGCTCGAACAAGCCTTCCGGGCCGCCGGGTTGGAGCCGCCGTCCGGCCTGTCCCCGGTCTACCGGGACGACGCGCCGCCGGAGTGCGGCGCCCTCGCGCTCGGCTGCGTCGGACTGCCCTGGGCCCGGCGGACGGCCCAGGCCCTGATCGAACTCGCCTTCCTGCGCGGCGAGTTCCCCCTCCCGCCCCGAACCGCGCCCGCCCCGGGGGCCGCCTCGTGAGCGACGTGTTGCGGCAACGCGCCTGGGAGATCGCCGAGCAGTTGGCCAAGGCCGGCGGCGGGGAGGCCCGGCTGACCGTCATCCCCGACGGCTACCGGATCGAACTCGACATCGTCCGGCCCGAGGACGGCTCCCCCAGCCCCGAGGACCACATGGTCGTCCTGGCCGCCCTCGCCCTCGGCGACCGCTGGGGACATCGCTACTCCCCGCCCTCCCGCAACAACGGCACCGCCCGCGAACTCGTCTGGAGCGAAGTCCACACCCCGGCCGACCAGAACGACCGGGCGACGAGCTGAACGGCGCTACCCCGCCCCGGCCCCACCGGCCGCGAGCGGCCCGAGCATCCGCAGCAGGCCGGGGAACCGGTGCTCCAGGTCGTCGTGGCGCAGCATGACCATGCGGCGGGTCCCCTGGACGCGGGTCCGGACCAGGCCGGCTTCGCGCAGGACCTTGAGGTGGTGGGACAGGGTGGAGCGGCCGATGGTGATGCCGGTGCTGCGCAGGACGTCGCTGCCGCAGGTCCAGTCGCCCGCGTCGTTCAGGGCGCGGACGAGGGTGAGCCGGATCGGGTCGGCCAGCGCGACCAGGACGGCATCGATCGTCACCGCTTCGACGGGCGGTTCCTGCACCTCGTTCACGGGGAGAGCCTACCTCCCCTTGCCACATGTTCGATCAGCATCGTATGTTTCATCCATGTCGAACATTCGATACACATCGAACATTGGCGCGGACCGCCGGGCCGCCCGGCGCCGAACCCCCCCGGCCGAGCCGCGGGAGCGGGGCATGAGGGCGATCGTCTACCCCGAAACCGGCGGCCCGGAGGTGCTGCGCCTCGTCGAGCGCGAGCTGCCCGCCCCCGGGCCCGGCGAGGTCCGGGTCCGCATCGCCGTCTCGGGGGTGAACCCGACCGACGTGCAGGCCCGGGCCGGGGTCGCCCACCCCAAGGGGTTCCCGGAGATCACCCCGCACCTCGACGGCGCCGGGGTGGTCGACGCCACCGGCCCGGGGGTCGACCCGGGGCGGGTCGGCGAGCGGGTCTGGGTGTTCATGGCCGCGGCCGGGCGGCCGACCGGCACCGCCGCCGAGTACGCCGTCCTCCCCGCCGACCGGGCCGTGCCGCTGCCGGACGAGGTCCCCTTCGAGGTCGGCGCGGCCCTCGGCGTGCCCGCGCTCACCGCGCACCGCGCGCTCACCGTCTCCGAGGACGGCCCGCGCCGGCTGCGGCCCGGCGCGCTGGACGGCGCCGTGGTGCTGGCCGCCGGGGGCGCGGGCGCGGTCGGGCACGCGGTGGTCCAGCTCGCCCGCTGGGCCGGTGCGACCGTCCTCAGCACGGTCAGCGGCCCGGCCAAGGCCGCGCTGGCCGCCGCCGCGGGCGCCCACCACGTGATCGACTACCGGGCGGGCGACCCGGTCGCGGCGGTCCGCGCGGCCGCCCCGGACGGCGTCGACCTCGTCGCCGAAGTGGCGCTGGGCGCGAACCTGGCCCTCGACCTGGCCGTGCTGCGCCCCCGCGGCACCATCGCGACCTACGCCAACGCCGGTGGCGGGCCGGTGCGGTTGGACGTGCTGGCGCACCTGGTGCGCAACGTCCGGCTGCAGTTCCTGGTGCTCTACACCGCGGGCCCCGGGGCACGGGCCGCCGCCGTGGCGGACGTCGCCGCCGCCGCGGCGGCCGGCGCCCTCCCGGTGGGCCGGGAGCACGGCCTGCCGCTGACCCGCTTCCCCCTGGAGCGGACCGCCGACGCGCACCGGGCGGTGGAGGCCGGAACCGTCGGCAAGGTCCTGGTCGACGTCCACCCCTCCACCTGACCCGGGGTGGGGCTGGGCCCACCGTGAATTGGGTGGGTAGGGCCATGTCGGGGCGCCGTTCGGGCCCGTAACGTCGCTGGTGGGCCGTCCCGGGACAGCGGGGCGGCCGTCGGGACGGAAGGGGAGGTGCGGCGGGATGGGTGCGACGGGCGGTCTCGTGCGGTGGGGGGCGGCGGTCGGGGCGGGGTGGTGGCGGTCGGCCGTGCTGGTGGCGCTGACCTGCCCGTTCGCGCTGGTCGCGGTGCCGGTGGGGTGGGCAGGGGGGTCGCTCGCGTACGGCTGGTCGGCGGGGTCGGCGGCGGCCTGGCCGCTGCGCGCGCTGGCGGTGTTCGGGGAGACGCTGCTGGTGCTGCTCTGGGTGTCGGTCGCGGTGTGGACGGTGCACCCGTTCACCAGCCGGGCGCTGGCGGGCGCGGCCCGGCGGTGCGCGGCGCGCTGGCTCGGCCTGGAGCTGGCGGTGACGTACCGCGAGCCGAAGCCGGTGACCCGGATGGCCACCGGCTTCTGGTGGGACGGGCAGGAGTACCACCGTTCGGAGCGGGAGGCCCGGCGCCGGGCCCGGGTGCACGCCAGGTTCCACGACCCGCAGTTGCACTGGGACGGGGTGTGGCTGCTGGCGGCGGCGGTGACGGTGCTGCCGGTCGCGGCGCTGCCGCTGCTCGCGCTGGTCCTGGGCGCGCTGCTGGTGCCGGGCCGACCACCGCTCGGGGCGGCGCTGCTGGCCGCCGGCCTGCTGGCGGCGCCGTTCGGCTGGCGGGTGCTCGGGCCGGTCGGGCGGCGGCTGCTGGGGCCGGTGACGTCGACCCGGCTGGGCTGGCGGGTGGCCGAGCTGGAGGAGATCCGGGCCGACCTGACGCAGACCCAGGCCGCCGAGCTGGAGCGAATCGAGCGCGGGCTGCACGACGGCGCGCAGGCCCGGCTGGTCGCACTGGGCATGTCGATGGGCGCGGCCGAGCACCTGGTGGACAGCAACCCGGAGGCGGCAAAGCGGCTGCTGGCCGAGGCCCGGGCCAACTCGGCGGGGGCGCTGGCCGAGCTGCGGGCACTGGTGCGCGGCATCAACCCGCCGGTGCTGGTGGAGCGCGGGCTGGTCGACGCCGTCCGGGCGCTGGCCCTGGACGCGGTGGTCGAGGTGGACGTGGTCAGCCGGGTGCCGGCCCGGCCCGAGCGGCCGGTGGAGGCGGCGCTGTACTTCTCGGTCGCCGAGCTGCTCACCAACGCCGTCAAGCACGCGCACGCCGAGCGGGTGGGCGTCGAACTTTCGTACGCGGAAAGGACGCTGACTGCTACCGTGAGCGACGACGGGTGCGGCGGGGCCGCCGCGGCCCCCGGCTCCGGGCTGGACGGCGTGCGGCGCCGGATGGCGGCCTTCGGCGGGCGCCTGGAGATCGACAGCCCCCTCGGGGGACCAACCCGTGTCACTGTGGCGGTGCCGTGCGAATTGTCGTAGCCGAGGACCTCTTCCTGCTCCGGGACGGGATGGTGCGCCTGGCCGAGGCGTACGGCCACCAGGTGGTGGCCGCCGTCGACAACGGCCCGGCCGCCCTGGAGGCGCTGCTCACCCACCGGCCGGACGTGGCGATCGTCGACGTCCGGCTGCCGCCGACCTTCTCCGACGAGGGCCTGCAGGCCGCGCTGACCGCCCGCCGGGCGGTGCCGGGCCTGCCGGTGCTGATCCTGTCCCAGCACGTCGAGCAGCTGTACGCGCGCGAGCTGCTGGCGGACGGGCAGGGCGGCATCGGCTACCAGCTCAAGGACCGGGTGCTGGACGCCGGGCAGTTCATGGACGCCGTCCAGCGGGTCGCCGACGGCGGCACCGCGCTGGACCCGACGGTGGTCGCCAAGCTGCTCGGGCGGCCGGTGCGCGCCGACCCGCTGGCCGCCCTCACCGAACGGGAGCGCTCGGTGCTGGCGCTGATGGCCGAGGGCCTGTCCAACGCGGCGGTCGCCGCCCGGCTGTTCCTCTCCGAGGGCTCGGTCAGCAAGTACACCACCACGATCTTTGCCAAGCTGGGCCTGGCCGACGCCGAGGACACCAACCGCCGGGTCCGGGCCGTGCTGGCCTACCTCGCGGTGGAGCGGGGCCCCGACCCCGACGGGCGGTGACGGCTCACGCGCTCCCGGGCCGGACCAGGCCCGTCTCGTAGGCGATCACGACGAGCTGGGCGCGGTCGCGGGCGCCGAGCTTGGTCATCGCCCGGTTGACGTGGGTCTTGGCGGTGAGCGGGGTGACGAACAGCCGCTCGGCGATGTCGTCGTTGGACAGGCCGGCCGCGACCAGCGCCACCACCTCCTGCTCGCGGGCGGTGAGCACGTCGAGCCGGGGCAGCGCGGCCCGGCGGCCCGGGTCCGGCTGGGCGAGGAAGCGGCCGATCAGGGCCTTGGTGGCGGCCGGGGAGAGCAGCGAGTCGCCGGCCGCGACGACCCGGATCGCGTCCAGCAGTTCCTCCGGGTCGATGCCCTTGCCCAGGAAGCCGCTGGCTCCGGCCCGCAGCGCCTCGGCCACGTACTCGTCGCTCTCGAAGGTGGTGAGGACCAGGACCTTGACCCCGGCCAGGTCCTCGTCGGCGGTGATCAGCTTGGTCGCGGCCAGGCCGTCCAGGTCGGGCATCCGGATGTCCATCAGGACCAGGTCGGCGCGCGCGGAGCGGGCGAGCGCGACCGCCTCCCGCCCGGTGCCGGCCTCGCCGACCACCTCCAGGTCGGGGGCGGAGTCGATCAGCAGTCGGAAGGTGCCCCGGAGCAGGGCCTGGTCGTCGGCCAGCAGGACGCGGACGGTCATGGACGGGGCCTCTCTCATCTCACGGTCGGTTTTCGCGCGCCGGGCCCTCGGGCCCGGCGCGGGTCGCGCCCCGGGCGGGCCGCTCCCCCGGGCCGGTCGCCCCCGGCCCGGGTCAGTTCCGGGAGCAGCCGCGGCCGCCGGCGGTGGGCAGCGGCAGTTCGGCGTGGACCCGGAAGCCCCGGCGGGAGCGGGGTCCGGCGGTGAGGGTGCCGCCGGCGGCGCGGGCCCGCTCGTGCATGCCGATCATGCCGTGCCCGGTGCCCCCGCCCGGCCCGGCCCCGGTGCCGCCGCCCGGGTCCGTCCCGCCGAACGCACCCGTTCCGTCGAACCGGCCCGGCCCGGCGCCGTCCGGGTCCGCCGGGGCGCCGCGCCCGTCGTCCTCGACGGTGATCCGCAGCTGTTCGGGGCCGAAGTCGAGGCGGACGTGCGCGCTGGCGGGGCCGGCGTGCTTGTGGGTGTTGGTGAGCGCCTCCTGGATGATCCGGTAGGCGGTCAGGTCGGTGATCGGCGGCAGCGCGGCGGGCGCGCCGGAGCGTTCCAGGGCGACTGGCAGGCCGGAGTGCCGGAAGGCGTCGAGCAGGTCGTCGAGCCCGGCCAGGCCGGGGGCGGGTTCGCGCGGGGCGGCCTGGTCGCCGCTGTGGCGCAGCAGGCCGACGGTGGCGCGCAGTTCGTCGAGCGCGGTGCGGCTGGTGTCGCGGATCCGCTCCAGGGCCTGGTAGGCGTGTTCGGGGTCGGTGCGCATCAGGTGGTGGGCGACGCCGGCCTGGGCGTTGACCAGGGTGATGTGGTGGGCGACGACGTCGTGGAGTTCGCGGGCGATCCGCATCCGCTCCTCGGTGACCCGGCGGCGGGCCTCCTCCTCGCGGGTGCGTTCGGCGCGCTCGGCCCGCTCGACGGCGGAGGCGAGCAGTTCGCGTCGGCTGCGGACGGCGTCGCCGATCGCCACCGACAGGCAGGGCCAGGCGACCAGGCCGAGGTTCTGCGGGAGCTCCTCCAGCCCGGGGCGGACGATCAGCGCGGTGAGGGTGAGCGCGGTGGCGGCGCAGCAGCCGGTCCGCCAGGCGGTGCGCCGGTCGGTGCGGGTGGCGACGGCGTACAGGGCGACGCCGACGGCGAACATCGAGATCCCGAGGGTCTCCGGGCGCGGCCCGCGCGTGAACGGGATCAGCACCAGTTCGACCACGCCGACCACGACGGTGGCGGCGGCCACCGCCACCGGCCACCGGCTGCGGACCAGCAGCGGCAGGCAGGAGGCCAGCAGGAACAGCAGGTAGCCGGTCACCGAGGCGCCGCGGTGGTAGGCGGTGGCGGCCGTGACGGGCGCGGCGATCAGGAAGCAGGACAGCGCCACCGCCACGTCGACGCGCTGCGGGCGCCCGCCGCACCACCGCCTGAGCATCTCCGTCATTCGCACTCCTTCACCGTACGCAGTTCGGCCGAGGACAGTTCGGCCGAGGACAGTTCGGTCGAGGGCAGTTCGGCCGCGGTCGCGCCGGACGCGGCGGGGCCCGGCCGGTGCGGGTGACCGGCCGGGCCCCGCGGGGGGAGGTGTCAGCGCCGGGCGTCCACGGTCTCGCGGAGGTCGTGGACCGGCGCGACGGGGGCCGGGTCGGGCTCGCCCTCGACGGAGACGTGCGGCAGCAGGCGGTCGAGCCAGCCCGGGAGCCACCAGTTGGCGGCGCCGAAGCGGTGCATCAGGGCCGGGACGAGGACCATCCGCAGCACCAGCACGTCGAGCAGGACGGCCAGGGCCAGGCCGAGCCCGAACTCGGCGATCATGCGCTGGCCGCCGAACAGGAAGGCGGCGAACACGCAGGCCATGATGACCGCGGCGGCGGTGATGACCTGGCCGGTCTCGCCGTGGCCGACCCGGACGGCGCGGTGGTTGTCCCGGGTGTGGGTCCACTCCTCGTGCATCCGGCTGATCAGGAAGACCTGGTAGTCCATCGAGAGGCCGAACAGGATCGCGATGATCATCACGGGGGCGAACGCCTCGACCGGCCCGGCCGCGCCGGCGCCGAGCGCCTCGGAGCCCCAGCCCCACTGGAACACCGCGACGATCGCGCCGAACGCCACGCCCATGGTGAGCAGGTTCATCGCAACGCCGATCAGCGGCACCAGCAGGCTGCGGAAGGCCACCATCATCAGCAGGCAGCCCAGGCCGACGATGATGCCGATGAACAGCGGCAGCTTGGAGATCAGCACGTCGGCGAAGTCCGCGGAGGTGGCGGTGGCGCCGCCGACGTGCACCTGCAGGCCGGTGCCGGCCTCGGCGGCGGGGACGGTGTGCTCGCGCAGCTCGGTGATCAGGTCGGAGGTCTTCGCGGACTGCGGGGAGGTGGTGGGCACCACCTGGACGATGCCGACCCGCTGCCCGTCCTGCATCGGCACGGCGGCGACCCGGGCGACGCCGTCCAGGCCCTTCAGCGTGCCGACCAGGTCGGTGAGCGCAGCCTTGTCGGCGGCCCCGGGGGCCTCGGCGACCAGCAGCAGCGGGCCGTTGGAGCCGGGGCCGAAGCCGTCGGCCATCAGGTCGTACGCCTGCCGGGAGGTGGTGGACTTCGGGTTGTTGCCCGCGTCCGAGCTGCCCAGGCGCAGCGACAGCACCGGCAGCGAGACGGCGAGCATCAGCAGCAGCGCGACCAGCGCCTTGCCGGTGGGCCGGGCCTGCACCTTGGCGGCCCAGCGCGGCCAGAACCCGGTGGTGTGCTCCTCGCCGGGGCCCTGCTCGGCCAGCCGGCGGCGCTGGGCGCGGGAGAGCACCCGCAGCTTCAGCATGCCGAGCAGCGCGGGCAGCAGGGTGATCGCGGCCAGCACGGTCAGGGCGACGGTGAGCGCGGCGGAGATCGCCATGCCGTTGAGGAAGCCCATGCCGAGGATCAGCATGCCGAGCAGGGCGATCACCACGGTCAGGCCGGCGAACAGCACGGCCCGGCCGGAGGTGTTCAGCGCCTTCGCGGAGGCTTCCTGGACGCTCAGGCCCGCCATCAGGCCCTTGCGGTGCCGGTTGACGATGAACAGCGCGTAGTCGATGCCGACGCCGAGGCCGACCAGCACGCCCAGGGTGGGCGCGACCGAGGCGATGCTCATGCCGTGGCTGAGCAGTCCGGTGCCGATCACGCCGGTGCCGACGCCCGCGACGGCGGTGAGGATCGGCAGCGCGGCGGCCCAGGCGGAGCGGAACACCAGGGTCATCACGACCAGCGCGGCGACGATGCCGATGACCTCGCTGAGGCCGCCCATCTCGGTCTCGGTGTTCTGCACGGCCTGCCCGCCCAGCTGGACGTCCAGGCCGTCGGTGCGGGCCTGCTTCGCGAGGTCGATGACGTGCTCGACGTCGGCCTTGGGGACGGCGTGCGCGTCGCCGGTGAAGACCACCTGGGCGTACGCGGTGGTGCCGTCGGCGCTGATCTGCCCGGCGCCGCGCTCGCCGTACGGGCCGGACACCGAGGCGACGGACGGGCTGTGCGCGATGCCGTCCAGCGCGGCGGTCATCCGCTCCTTGACGGCGGGGTCGTTCACCGTGCCGGTCGCGGTGTGCCACACCACGGTGTCGGTGTCGCCGGCCGCGGCGGGCATCTGCTCCTTCAGCAGCTCCAGCGCCCGGGTGGACTCGGTGGCGGGCATCGCCATGCTGTCGCTGTACTTGGTGCCGACCGCGCCCGAGACCGCTCCGAGCCCGACCAGCAGGCCCAACCACAACAGCACCGTGACGAGCCGGTGCCGGTGGCACCAGCGTGCGAGGACGGACATGCGCGACTCCCGTTTTCGGCCTTCTCCCGGTCTCCCCCACCCTCGCCGCCCGCCCCGCCCGCTGTCGTCCCCCGTCCGCGGACACCCGCCGTACCGCGTCCGCAGTACCCGGCCGCCGCCCGCTACCGCGTCCGCGGACCACGGCGGGCGGGGCCCGGGGCGGATGTCGGGCACCGTTCCGGGGACGTTCAGGAGGGGGCGCCGGGGGCGCCCGGCCGATTCCTTAGAATCTCCTCCGAGTACGGGGGAAAGGGACATCATGGACGCACGCCTCGCGGTGCGGGCCCGGGGGATCACCAAGTGCTTCGGGGACGTCGTCGCGCTCGACGGGGTCGACCTGGAGGTGACCCGGGGCCGGATCCACGGCCTGGTCGGGCCGAACGGCGCCGGGAAGACCACCTTGCTGGGTCTGCTGCTGGGGCTGGCCGTCGCCGACCGGGGCACCCTGGAGATCCTGGGCACGCCGGTCGGCCGGGCGCTGTCCGCCCCCGAGGGCGTGGCCGGGTTCGTGGACGGCCCCGGCCTGTACCCGTCGCTGACCGCCCGGCAGAACCTCGCCGCCCTCGCCGCCCTGCGCGGAGGCAGCGGCAGGAGCAGGAGCGGGAGCAGCGGCAGGAGCGGGAGCAGCGGCGGGAGCGGGAAGACCGGCAAGGGCGGGGACGTCGTGGACGCGCTCGACCAGGTCGGGCTGAGCGACGTCGCCGACGACCGGGTGGGCGGCTTCTCGCTGGGCATGCGCCAGCGCCTCGGCCTGGCCGCCGCCCTGCTCGCCCGGCCCCGGCTGCTGGTGCTGGACGAACCCGCCAACGGGCTGGACCCGGCCGGGAAGCGGCACGTGCACGGCGTCCTGCACCGGCTCGCGGCGGAGGGCACCGCCGTGGTGCTCTCCAGCCACCGGATGGACGACCTGGAGGCGCTCTGCTCCGAGGTCACCATCCTGGCCACCGGACGGGTCGTCTTCTCCGGCCCGCTGCACCGGCTCGCCACCGAGGACCGCGAGCTGGACTACCGGCTGCTCACCTCCGACCCGGCGGCGGCCCGCCGGACCGCCGCCGCCACCGCCGGCGTCCGCCTGCTCGACCCCGGCCCGGGCTCGCCGGACACCGGACGGCTGGTGCTGCGCGCCCGGGTCCCCGCACTGGACGCCCTGGTGTCCCGGCTGGTCCTGGACGGCGTCGCGGTGCGCGAACTGGCGCCCGTGGTCTCGCCGTTGGAGGCCGCCTTCCTCGCCCTCACCGAACCGCGGCAGCAGCCGCAGCCGCAGCGGCCGGAAGGGGCCCGCCGATGACCGCCTCCCGCACCGGGGCCGACGCCGTCGGCAGGACCGGCAGCACGCCCGCACCCATACCCGCGCCCGGAGCCCCCGGCGCGGGCCGGGTGCCGGTGGCCCGGGTCTACCGCTTCGAACTGGTGAAGCTGGTCTCGCAGTGGCGGATCCGCCTGCTGGTGCTGGCCTGCTGGCTCGCCCCGGGGCTGTTCGTGGCCGCCGTGGAGCAGCAGGGCACGCTGCCCACCGACACCCTGTTCGGCCGCTGGATGCACGCCACCGGATGGGCCGGGCCGCTGGTGGTGCTGGGGTTCGCGGGGAGTTGGGCGCTGCCGCTGCTGACCTCGGTGGTGGCGGGCGACGTGTTCGCCGCCGAGGACCGGCTCGGCACCTGGCGGCACCTGCTGGTGGCGGTGCGCTCGCCGCGCCGGATCTTCGCCGCGAAGGCACTGGCCGGGCTGAGCGTGCTGGTGCTGCTGGTGGCGGGGCTGGCGGTGTCGGGCGCGGTGGGCGGCCTGCTGGCGGTGGGCAGCCATCCGCTGGTGGGCCTGGACGGGGACCTGCTGTCGCCGGGGGACGCCGCGCTGCGGGTCCTGCTGGCCTGGCTGTGCGCGCTGGCGCCGACCCTGGCGCTGGCCGGGATCGGCCTGCTCGGCTCGGTCGCCCTGGGGCGCTCCCCGATGGGGCTGCTGCTGCCCGCGCTGGTGGCGCTGGTGGTGCAGTTGGCGCAGATGATGCCGCTGCCGGTGGGGGTGCGCCTGGCGCTGCCGGGCTACGCGTTCGTGTCCTGGAACGGCCTGTTCACCGGCCCGGCGCAGCTCGGTCCGCTGCTGGTCGGCGTCGCGGTGAGCCTGGTCTGGGCGGTGGCGGCGACGCTGCTGGCCCGGGCGCTGTTCCTGCGGCGGGACTTCACCTCCCCGGCGCAGGACGGTCCGGGGCGGCGGGCGGCCCTGCTGGGGGCGCTGCCGCTGGCCGGGCTGCTGCTGGTGTCGGCCGGGGTGCTGACCCCGCTGGCCGGGTCCGGGTCGGGGGTCGAGCGGGACAAGGTGGAGCGCGCGCTGGCCGTGGCCTTCGCCCACCTGTACCGGCTGCAGACCACCGAGTTGAACCGTCCGGAGGTGACGGAGGAGCAGTTGCGGGTGGCCGCGTCCTGCGACAAGGGCAGCACCCTGGTGGTGCCGGAGGGCCCGGGCAACGACTGGCGGTGCACCGTGACCTGGCACCTGCCGGGAACCGAGGCCACCGGTACCGCGATCTACCAGTTGGACGTCGCCCCCGACGGGCGGTTCGTCGCGGACGGCGACGGGCCGAAGGAAGTGAACGGCTACTTCCTGGTGCGCACCTCCACCGGCGACGCGCCGAACCCGCTCTGGCAGTTCGACGGCAACATCGAGTTGCTTCCCGCTCCTTCGAAGGGATGACGCAGCATGCAGGTCACACGTCGCCGCATCGGTGACGGTGCGACCCGGATCAGGCGGCCCGGCGCGCGCCGCCGGGTGCTGTTCACGCTCGCCATGACCGCGGTGGTGCTGGCGGCCGGCACGGACGTGGGCTTCCCCCGGAGCGACCCCTTCGGCGAGGACCAGGTCGGCCGGCTCTACGAGCAGGGCCAGCTGGTCTCCGCCAACCAGTACGTCGACCCGTACGGCGACCGGCTGCTGATCCCCAACGGCAAGATCATGTCCTCCGGGGTGAGCCCGGACGGCACCCACCTGGCGGCGGCGGTCGCCGACGGCCGCACGGCGCTGGTGATCGTGGACGTGCGGAACTGGCGGGTCCAGCAACTGGTCGGCAGCGCGGCGGCCTCGGTGCCGCGGATCAACGACAACGGCGTGGGGCAGGAGGGCCCGGCGTACTCGCCCGACGGCCGGCACCTGTGGCTGGGCCAGCCCGACGGCTACACCCGGTTCACCGTCGCCCCGGACGGCAGCGTCACGGACCCGGTGGCCGTGAAGATCCCCAGGAGCGGTGCGCAGCAGGCCCTGGCGGCCGGGCTGGTCTTCTCCGCGGACGGCTCGACCGCGTACGCGGCGGTCAACGGCCAGAACCGGGTGGTGGCGATCGACACCGCGGCGGGCACCGTCAAGCAGAGCTGGAAGGTGGGCAACGCGCCGCGCGGGATCGCCCTGGCGGGCGGCAAGCTGTACGTCAGCAACGAGGGCGGCCGCCCGGCGAAGCCCGGCGAGAGCACCCTCGACTCCTACGGCACCAAGGTCCCGGCCGACCCGCGCACCGGCGCCGTCACCACCGGCACGGTCAGCGTGATCGACCTGGCGCACCCGACGGCCGCCCCGGTCGGCATCGACGTGGGCCTGCACCCGACCGCCGTCTACGCCAAGAACGGCGCGGTGTTCGTCACCAACACCGCCACCAACAGCGTCTCGGTGATCGACACCCGCCGGGGCCGGGTCGTCCAGACCATATCCACCCGGCCGTGGTCGGAGGCGTCGATCGGCTACGAGCCCGACGCGGTGACCCTCACCGACGACGGCCACCTGCTGGTCACCCTGGGCCGGGCCAACGCGGTCGCGGTCTACCGGTACGCGAGCCCGCTGGAGCCCGCGAGCTACCTGGGCCTGCTGCCGACCGACTACTTCCCCGCGGAGATCACCTCCTCGGGCAACGACGTGCTGGTCTCCAGCACCCGCGGCATCGACGCGCTGCGCCCCACCGCCGCGGCCGGGCACTCCACCCACGACACCACCTCCAGCGTGGTGCGCTTCGCGCTGCCCGGCGACCAGGAGATCCGCCGGCAGACCGCCCGGGTCTTCAAGCAGAACAACTGGACCTCCGGCGCGGCCAGGACCGCCGGCAGCCACAAGGCCGAGGCCGTGCCCGTCCCGGAGCGGATCGGCGACCCGTCGACGATCAAGCACGTCTTCCTGCTGGTCAAGGAGAACCGGACGTACGACCAGGTCTACGGCGACATGCCGCAGGGCAACGGCGACCCGACGCTGACCCAGTTCGGCGAGAACGTGACGCCCAACCAGCACGCGCTGGCCGCCCGGTTCGGGTTGTACGACAACACGTACGACATCGGCACCAACTCGGCCGAGGGCCACAACTGGCTGATGCAGGCCGACAACCCGGAGTACAGCGAGTCCTCGGCCGGCGAGCACCTGCGCAGCTACGACACCCAGGACGACGCGCTCGGCCACCAGAGCAGCGGCCTGCTGTGGAGCAGCGCGCAGGCGGCGGGCCGGACGGTGCGCGACTTCGGCGAGTTCCACCGGTTCCTCACCAAGCCGGCCGGCGCGACCTGGCAGAACCTGTACTGCGACGCCCGGCACATGGCGGCCACCGGCGCCGGTTCGGCCTACCGGATGGTCTCCTCCTCGCCGATCCCGTCGCTGAACGAGGTGTCGGTGCCGGCCTACCCGAAGTTCGACACCAGCGTCCCGGACGTCTACCGGGCCGAGATCTGGAAGCAGGACTTCGAGAAGAACGGCCCGGCCGACCTGAACATGCTCTGGCTCTCCAGCGACCACACCGGCGGCCCCGCCAACGCGGCCGCCCAGGTCGCCGACAACGACCTCGCGGTCGGCCGGATCGTCGACGAGATCAGCCACAGCCCGTACTGGAAGGACTCGGCGATCTTCGTCGTCGAGGACGACTCGCAGGGCGGCCTGGACCACGTCGACGGCCACCGGGCGCCGATCCAGGTGATCAGCCCCTACGCCCAGCACGGGGTGGTGGACAGCCGCTACTACACCCAGATCAACGTGATCCGCACCATCGAGCAGATCCTCGGGATCAAGCCGATGAACCAGAAGGACACCGCGGCCACCCCGATGACCGGGGCCTTCACCAGCACCCCCGACCCCACCCCGTTCACCGCGCTGCCCAACCGCACCTCGCTGACCAACGGCCTGGCCACCGCACCCCCCTGTGGCCCGGACGTCCCGGCCCCGCAGAACCCGGGGGCCACCGCCCCGGCGACCGGGACCGTCCCGGCCGCCGCGGCCGCGACCGTGCAGAAGTGGTCCGACTGGAAGCAGCAGCAGCGGCTGTCCGGACCCGACGCGGCCGCCGACCTGGCCAACCCGGCCCAGATGAACCACCTGACCTGGTACGAGGCCCACGACTGGCAGACCCCCTACCCGGGCGAGCAGGCCGTCCTCGACCCGGCCGACGTCCCCGGCGCCCTCCTCCCGGCCGCGGAGGGCGACGGCTGATCCGGACGGTGTCAACTTCCGCCTCCCGGAACGGGGTTGACCCGGTAGGCTGGCCGCGAAGGGGACCGGGGCCGGCGGTGCCGCACACCACGACTCCTGCCCGGAGGTCCCGGCGATGCACGCCAGCCGCACGGTCCGCACCCATGCCGCCCATCCGTCCGCCCGTCCGCCCGCCGACCCGCCCGTCCGGTTGCCCGGGGAGGGCCCCGGCGGACCACTGGCCGCCCCGGCCGAACAGGTCGCCGTCGTCTTCGACGGGCTGGCGGCAGGGACCGGAGCGCTCACCTGGGGGCAGTGGTCGCTCCGGGAGGCGATGGTCCGGCACGGCTCCTGGATGCCGCTCGGCGGCACCAAGGAGCTGGAGCCCGGGACGGACCTCGCCGACCTCGCCGCCGAACTGCGCTACCTGGTCACCCGCTACCCGTCGATGCGCACCCGGCTGCGCTTCGACGGCGGCCCCGAGCCCCGCCAGGAGGTGGCCGGGGCGGGCCGGGTCCTGCTGGAGGTGCACGACGCCCCGGCGGACGCCGACCCCGCGGCCACCGCCGCCGCCGTCGAGGCGCACCACCGGCACGCGCCCCTCGACCTCGCCGCCGACTGGCCGGTGCGGATGGCCGTGGTCCGGCACCGCGGCGCCCCCACCCACCTGGTCGCGCTGATCTGCCACCTGGCCACCGACGCCGCCGGGGCCCGCACCATGCTGCGCGAGGTCGCCGAGCGCGGCACCGCCCCCACCGAGGGCCGGCAGCCGCTGGAACAGGCCCGCTGGCAGCGCTCCCCCGCCGGCCTGCGCCAGGACGAGCGGGCGCTGCGCCACCACGAGGAGCTGCTGCGCGCGGCGCCGCTGCGGCCGCTGCCCGGTCCGACCCCGCCGCCCGGCCCGCGCTACTGGACCGCCGAACTGCACGCCCGCGCCCTGGGCCCCGCCGCCGCGGCCGTCGCCCGGCGCACCGGCACCACGCCCACCACCGTCCTGCTCGCGCTGTACGCCGTCGCACTCGCCCGGGCCACCGGCGTCAACCCGGTGGTGCTGCGCCCGATGGTCGGCAACCGCTTCCGGCCGGGCCTGGCCGACGTGGTCTGCATGCTCTCCCAACTCGGCCTGTGCTCCGTCGACCTGTCCGGCACCACCCTGGACGAGGCGGTGGAGCGCACCCGCCGCGCCGCACTGACCGCCTACAAGCACGGCTACTACGACCCGCGCCGGTTCGCCGAGCTGCTCGACCGGGTCTCCCGGGAGCGCGGCCCCGGCCTGGACGTCTCCCGGGTCTTCAACGACCGCCGCGCCGAGGCGCCCGACGACGGCCGACCCGTGCCGGCGGCGGCCGAGTTGCGCTCCGCCCGGGCGGGCAGCGGCTTCCGCTGGACCGAGCGGACCGACCGGCCCTCCGAGCGGCTGTTCCTGAACGTCGAGGACCGCCCCGGGGCCGTGCTGCTCTCCTTCACCGCGGACGTCCACCACTTCCCCGCGGAGCGCGTCGAGGTCCTGCTCCGCGAGATCGAGGACCTGGCCGTCGCGGCCGCCCACGACCCGGACGCCCCGAGCGGCGTGCGCTGACGCCCGGTCGGGCCACGGGACTTCCCTGCCCGCCGCACCGTGACGGTGCGGCGGGCAGGTCCGTCTCGGCGGGCCTCCACCGAGACGGAGGTTAGGCGGCCGCGGCGCGGCGCGTCAATGAAAAGTACCGAACTTCGATCGGAAACTCGGTCGGCCCGGCCCGGACCGGCATTCGCCCAGACCACTCGGACAGCGGGTGCGACCCCCCGGCGCTCATCGTTCAACTTCTGGGATGTGCAGCGTTATTGACTGGGACGGATTTGCCGCACTAGCTTCTTGGAAGTTCGATCGATTTTTCGAAACTTTCGATACTTCTCTCTCCTCCCCCACCCAGGAGTCCGCTGTGAAGCTACGCCGTCAGCTCGCGGCCGCGGCCGCCACCGCCGCCGTCCTCATGCTCGTCCCGTCCGCGATCGCCGCCGCCGCCCCCGACAAGCACCCGAAGGTGCCGGCCGACTCGCTGCGGGCCCTGGGCGACCGGCAGAAGCTCGCCATCGGAACGGCCGTCGACGACGCCCACCTCGGCAGCGACCAGCCCTACACCGCCATCGTCGCGGACCAGTTCTCCGTCGTGACGGCGGAGAACGCCATGAAGTGGGAGTCCGTCGAGCCCACCCGCGGCACCTACGACTGGGCCGCCGCCGACCGGCTGGTGGCCTTCGCCGGGGAGCACGACCAGCAGGTGCGCGGGCACACCCTGCTCTGGCACAACCAGCTGCCGTCCTGGCTCACCACCGGCGTCGACAACGGCACCATCACCAAGGACCAGCTGCGCGAGATCCTGCACAAGCACGTCACCGACGAGGTCACCCACTTCCGCGGCAAGATCTGGCAGTGGGACGTCGCCAACGAGGTGTTCGCCAACTCCTGGGACCCGAACCCGCTGCCCAACGGCCTCAACGGCGACGACTTCTGGATCAAGAACCTCGGCGAGGGCGTCCTCGCCGACGTCTTCCGCTGGGCCCACCAGGCCGACCCCAAGGCCCTGCTCTTCTACAACGACTACAACATCGCCGGCCAGGACGGCAGCAACGCCAAGTTCCAGGCCGTGCACGACTTCTTCGCCAAGCTCGTCGCCCAGGGCGTCCCCGTCAACGGCATCGGCGAACAGGGCCACCTCGACACCCAGTACGGCTTCGACGGCAAGCTCTTCCAGTCCGACCTCCAGTCCTACGGCGACCTCGGCCTGAAGGTCGCCGTCACCGAGGCCGACGTCCGCACCTTCGTCAACAACTCCACCGAGCAGGTCCCGACCAGCCAGCTCGCCGCGTTCGCCCAGCCCTACGAGTTCTCCCAGATGCTCACCGCCTGCCAACTCGTCGACCAGTGCATCTCGTTCACCGCCTGGGGCGTCTACGACGGCGACTCCTGGATCCCCGGCACCTTCGCCGGCACCGGCTACGGCCTGCTCTACGACGTCAACAAGGCCCCCAAGCCCGCCTACTACACCCTCCAGCAGGACCTCCAGCTGGGCGCCCGCAACGCCAAGCACTGACCCCTCCGACCCGGCCCGCCGGAGCGCCCTGTGGGGGGCGCCCCGGCGGGCCGACCCATGCCCGGCAGCACGCCCGCGCAGGCTGCCAGCGGAACGGGGGACGAGGAGTGTGGACGCGTGAAGCCCGCCCGGCTCCCCTGCACCGCAGTCCGCTCCCACCTCGCCCACCGTCACCACCCACGAGCCGGCCCTGCGGGCAGTACCGGACCTGGACGACGCCTGGTGGGACGGCCTCACCGCCGCTCTCGGCGCCGTCGCCGCCGTCCCCAGCGACCGGGTGGCGGTCCGTCAGGAGTACCTGGACCGCGCCATGCCGCAGTACCTCGGCGTGGCGGTCGACACCAGGGTGAGCACCTGGACGACCGCCCACGGTGACCTGCACTGGGCCGACCTCACGAGTCCGACCCTCGCGGTGCTCGACTGGGAGGGCTGGGGCGTCGCGCCCGCCGGGTACGACGCGGCCGTCCTGCACAGCTACAGCCTGCTCGTGCCGGAGACCGCCGCGGAGGTCCGGCGGCGGCTCGGGCACGTCCTCGACACACCGGCGGGGAGGTTCGCCGAGCTCGTGGTCATCACCGAGCTCCTGCAGACCACCGCCCGGGGCGACAACCTCGACCTTGCGGGGCCCCTGCGGGGGAGGCTCTCCGAGATCACCGCCTGACCGCCTGACCGTCTGACGGTCTGACCGGCGAACGCCGACGGCCGCGCCCCCTGCCCGGAGCGGGAGGGGGCGCGGCCGTGGTGGCGGTGCGGGGTCAGGCGGTGCGGATGTCCGCGTGCAGGTGGCGGGTGTGGTCGAGGACGCGGGCCGGGCCGGTCAGGTGGGTGGTGGCGGTGAGGCGGGGGTCGGTGCTGGAGGCGGCGATGCGCAGTTCCAGGGCGCCGGGTTCGACGGTCCGGCGGCCGTCGCGGCCGGTGAAGGAGGCGAGGTCGGCGGGGACGGCGATCCGGACCCGGGTCCGCTCGCCCGGCTCCAGGGTGATGCGGCGGTAGCCGATCAGACGCTGGACGGGCTGGACCACGCTGGCGACGGGGTCGTGCAGATAGAGCTGCACGGTCTCGCTGCCCGCCCGGTCGCCGGTGTTGTGCAGGGTGAAGGAGAGTTCGAGGGTGCCGTCGGTGTCGGCGGTGCCCCGTTCCACCTCCAGCGCGCTCCAGTCGAAGGAGGTGTAGCCGATGCCGTGCCCGAACCCGAAGGCCGGGGTGGGGTCGGTGCTGGAGACCTCGCTGGGTCCGGCGAGCCGGGCGGCCAGGTAGGTGGAGGGCTGGACGCCGGGCCGGGCCGGGATGCTGACGGGCAGTCGGCCGGACGGGTTGACCCGGCCGCTGAGCACGCCCGCCACCGCTTCGGTCCCGGCCTCGCCGGGGAAGAAGGTCTGCACGAGGGCGGCCGCCTCGGTGACGGCGCGGCCCAGCGCGTAGGGGCGGCCGGCCAGCAGCACCGGCACCACGGGCTTGCCGGTGTCCAGCAGGGCGTCGAGCAACTGCTGCTGCACGCCCGGGAGTTCGAGCAGCTCCACGTCGCAGCCCTCGCCGCTGGTGCCGCGTCCGAACAGGCCGGCCCGGTCGCCGAGGGCGACGATCACCACGTCGGCCCGGCGGGCGGTGTCGAGGGCCTCGGCGAACCCGGAGGTGTCGGTGCCGTCGACGCTCGTCCCGGCGACCGTCCAGATCTCGCTGCCGGGGAACTCGGCGGCCAACGCCTGCCGCAGCGTGGGCAGTTCGATGCCGACCGGGACGTCCGGGTGCTGGCTGCCGACGTGCACGGGGAAGGCGTAGCAGCCGAGCACCGAGGTCGGGGTGTCGGCGTTGGGGCCGATCAGGGCGATCCGGCGGGGGGCGCGCAGCGGGAGGGTGCCGTTGTTGGCGAGCAGCACCACGGCGCGTTCGGCGATCTCGCGGGCGAGTTCGCGGTTCTCCGGCCGGTCCAGGTCGACGCTGCCGCGCAGGGCGGCCGGGTCGTCCAGCGACCGGCCGGCCAGGACGGCGGGGACGGCGTCCCAGTCCTCGTCCAGCAGGCCGAGTTCGGCCTTCTGGGCCAGGACGCGGCGCAGCGCCGTGTCGATCAGCGCCTCGGGGACGGTGCCGTCCTCGACGGCCCGCAGCAGCGGCTCGCCGAAGGTCTTGACGGTGGGCAGTTCGACGTCGACGCCGCTGGCCAGGGCGAGCGCGGCGGCTTCGGCCCAGTCGCCGGCGACGCCGTGCAGCACCTTCAGGAAGGCGATGCCGAAGTAGTCGGCGACCACGGTGCCGTCGAAGCCCCAGGTGTCGCGGAGCAGTCCGGTGAGCAGTTCGCCGTCGGCGGCGGAGGGGATGCCGTCGGTGTCGGTGTAGGCGTGCATGACGGAGCGCGGGCGGCCCTCGCGGACGGCCATCTCGAACGGCGGCAGGATGACGTCGGCGCGTTCGCGGGTGCCCATGCCGACGGGGGCGAGGTTGCGCCCGGCGCGGGAGGCGGAGTACCCGGCGAAGTGCTTGAGGGTGGCGACGATGCCCGCCGACTCCAGGCCCTGCACGTAGGCGGTGGCCACCGTGCCGATCAGGTAGGGGTCCTCGCCGATGGTCTCCTCGACCCGGCCCCAGCGGGCGTCGCGGACCACGTCGAGGACGGGGGCGAGGCCCTGGTGGACGCCGACCGAGCGCATGTCGCGGCCGATCGCGGCGGCCATCCGCCGGATCAGGTCGGGGTCGAAGGTGGCGCCCCAGGACAGCGGGACCGGGTAGGCGGTGGCGCCCCAGGCGGCGAAGCCGGCCAGGCACTCCTCGTGGGCGAGGGCGGGGATCCCGAAGCGGTTGGCGGCGGCGATCCGCTGCTGGCTGCGGGCCAGCGAGAGCGCGCCGAGCGCCGGGTCGACCGGGACGGTGCCGAACGGGCGGGTCAGCTGGCCCAGTCCGTTCGGGAGCAGTTCGTCCAGGTCGGGCGGCTCCTCCATGTCGTGCTGGTGCGGGGCGACGTCGCCGCCCTCGTCGGAGGCGCCGACCCAGAGGCCGACCAGCTGGCCGAGCTTCTCGGGGAGCGTCATCTCGGCGATCAGGGCGTCCGCGCGCTCCGCCGGGGTCAGCGTGCGGTCGCGCCAGCGGGGGGCGGAGGAGGTGGGGGATGCGGCCGGGTTCGTCTCGGCGATCGGTTCGGCGGTCATTTCGGCGGTCACTTTCCTCCGACGCCCATGAGGCCCTGGACCAAGGCACGCCGGGCGAACAGGTAGACGATGAAGATCGGGAGCATCGACAGCACGACGGCGCTGAGCAGGCCGGGCACGTCGACGCCGTGCTCGGTCTGGAAGTTGTACAGGCCGAGGGTGATGACCTTGGTGCTCTCCGACTGGGTGAGGATCAGCGGGAACAGGAAGCCGTTCCACGCCTGGAGCGCCGAGAAGACCACGACGGAGGACAGGCCGCCCTTGGACAGCGGCACCACCATCTGCCAGAACACCCGCCAGGGGGTGGCGCCGTCCATCGCCATGGCTTCGTACAGCTCGTTGCTGATGTCGCGCATCGCACCGGTCAGCACCAGCGTGCACACCGGCAGGCAGAAAGCCGCGGTGGGCAGGATGATGCCGATCAGGTGGTCGTACAGGCCGGCCTTGCTGATCACGTAGAACATCGGCACGATCACGGCCTGGGCGGGGATCGCCAGGCCCAGCAGGAAGATCCGGAAGACCGTGCTGATGGTCCTGCCCTGGGCCCGGACGATCGCGTAGGCCAGCGGGGGCACGACGAGCAGCACGATCGCGACCACGCTCACCGTGACGATCACGGTGTTGAGGAAGTCCTGACCGAAGCCGTTGGAGAAGTCGTCGACGTAGTTCTGCAGGGTCAGGTGCTCGGGGAAGCTGAGCGGGCCCTCGGAGGAGTAGCTGGAGCGGGTGCGGAACGTCGAGATCAGCAGGACGTACAGCGGGAAGCCGACGACGACCAGCCAGACCAGCGAGCCGAGCCCGGCGAGGTAGTTGGGACGCTTGCGCATCACAGTCCCTCCGTCGTGCCGCGCATCTTGTCGTAGCCGGAGAACCGGACGACGGCGAGCGA
This sequence comes from Kitasatospora sp. NPDC004272, assembly GCF_053603035.1. Lineage (NCBI taxonomy): Bacteria > Bacillati > Actinomycetota > Actinomycetes > Kitasatosporales > Streptomycetaceae > Kitasatospora > Kitasatospora sp. NPDC004272. Next base: position 34,416 of record NZ_JBSGET010000027.1, read on the forward strand.
GATCAGGGTGGCGACCACCACGAGGACCAGGGCGATGGCCGAGCCGGAGCCGAAGTCGAAGCTCTTGAAGGCCTGCTGGTACATGTAGTAGGCGCTGTTGGTGGTGTCGGTGCCCGGGCCGCCCTGGGTCAGGATCAGCACGGTGTCGAAGGTGGTGAGGCCGCCGACCAGCATCAGGATCACCGAGGTGATCATGGTGTTGCGCAGCTGCGGCAGGGTGATGTGCAGGAACTGCCGGACCTTGCCCGCGCCGTCGATGGACGCGGCCTGGTAGAGCACCTGCGGGATCGCCCGGGCGCCGCCCTGGTAGAGCAGGGCGTGCATCGGCGTCCACTGCCACATGCCGACGAAGGTCAGCACGGCGATGGCGCCGCTCTGCGAGCCCATCAGGTTGCCGTCCCCGAACAGCCACTGCATCTGCGAGGGGACGCCGAAGTTGGGGTCGAGGATGGCCCGCCAGACCACCGATATCGCGGTGGCGGACAGCAGCAGCGGGATGAAGAAGATCGCGGACAGCACGGCGCGGTTGCGCTGGTGCCCGGCCGCCCACACGCCCAGCAGGATGCTGACGGGGGTCTGCACGACGACGCCGGCCACGGTGAGCACCAGGGTGAGCCAGATGCTCTGGGTCATCACGGGGTCGTGCAGCAGCTTGGTCCAGTTGTCCAGGCCGTTGAAGGTGGGGGCGCCGACGCCGTCCCAGCTGGTGAAGGAGAGGACCGCGACCAGCACCAGCGGCAGGAGCGCGAACAGCAGGAAGAAGACGGTCGCGGGAACCGCCCAGACGATGCCCGGGCGGGTCACCCCGACGCCGGCCCGGCGCCCGGCGCGCGCACCGCGGCCGGACACGGACCCGAGGGAGGAAGTACTCATGGAGATTCGTCTCAGGAGGCGGGCAAGGCCTGCATGGCCTTGATGAAGCCGTCCACGTCGAGCTTGCCGTTGAAGAACTGCTGCACGGCGGTGTGGATGGGCGTGGTGGCGGCCGGCGGGTACGCCTGGTCCCAGGAGAGCTGGAACGACGGGGCGGTCTTGACCAGGTCGTACTGGAACTTGGAGTACGCGGGGTCCTCCGCGCTGGTCAGGAACTGCTCGGTGCTGGTGGTGGTCGGCAGGTTGCCGATCGCCATCTGCGCGTTGACGAACTCGTCGGAGTACATGAGCTTGAGGAACTCGGCAACCTCCTTGGGGTGCTTGGTCTTCTTCAGCACCGAGTAGAAGTTGTTGGTGTTGCCGACCAGGTCGGCCGGGTCGCCCTTGCCGCCGGCCACGGACGGGAAGCTGCTGTAGCCGAGGTCGTTCTTGGCGAAGTCCGGGTTAGCATCCTGCTGGGTGGCGTACGCCCAGGAGCCCATCAGCTCGAACGCGGCCTTGCCCTTGGCCAGCAGTGCCGGGGAGCCGCCGTCGGTGAACTTCACCGAGTCGTAGTTGGAGCCGAAGGCGCCCGCGTCGACCAGCTGCTTGAGCATGCCGAGGGCCTTCTTCGACTCCGGGCTCTCCCAGGCCGTCTTGTCGCCGGACAGCGCCTTCTGGAACAGCTCGGGGCCGGCCACCCGGTCGAAGACGTACTCGTACCACATCAGGGTCGGCCACTGGTCGCCGCCGCCGAGGGCGAACGGGGTGACGCCCTTGCCCTTGAGCACCTGGACGGCGTTGAGCAGCTCGTCCCAGGTCTTCGGGGCGCTCAGACCCGCGTCGGACAGCACCTTCTTGTTGTTGAACAGCAGCACCGGCTGGGTGCCGCGCATCGGGATGCCGTACGACTTGCCGTCGATCACCGCGGTGTTGAACACCGAGGGCAGGAAGTTGCTCTTCAGCTGCGGGTCCTCGGTGATCATGTCGTCCAGCGGGAGCAGCAGGTCCGCCTTGACGTAGGGCTGGATGCTGCCGCCGCCCCAGTTGAAGAAGACGTCCGGGGCCTGCGGGGTGTTGATGATGGTGTTCAGCTTGGACTGGTAGTCGGCGCCGGGGATGGTGTCGAGGACGACCTTGACCTTCGAGGTCTTGTTGAAGGTCTCGACGAGCTGCTTCTCGACCTTGTTGCTGGCGTCGCCGTAGACCAGCACGTGGATGGTGTTGGAACCGCCGGCGGCGGTGGAGCCGCTGCTACAGGCCGTCACGCCCACGGTCGCCAGGGAGAGGCCGAGGGCCACAGCGAAAGCGCGTCTCTTCATCAGGGAGTCTCCTAAAGTTTCGAGCTGAGTCCCGAAATAACTGCCTGGCCCGGACGCTAAGTTGCGAACATGTTGCGGGTCAACCCTTCGAACGGAGGGTTACTGAAGCGTGATCCGCAGCGTGATCCGCAGCCGGTGCGGGGGTTGGCCCGGAGCGCCCGTGCCCTATGCTGCGTCCATGGAAAAGGGCGATGAACTGGGACGGGTCACCCTCGCGGACATCGCGCGAGAGGCCGACGTCTCGGTTTCGACGGTTTCGAAAGTCCTCAACGGACGTACCGACGTCTCGGCGGCCACCCGCGGCCGGGTCGAACGGGTGCTGCGCGAACACGACTACCAGCGCGCCGCCCGCAACGGCGGCGAGGCCCCGCTGGTCGAGATCGTCTTCCACGAACTCGACAGCCTCTGGGCGATGGAGCTGCTGCGCGGCGTCGAGAACGTCGCCAACGAGTACGGGGCGGCGGTGGTGGTCGCGCACAGCGGCTCCCGGCACGCCCCCGCGCCCGGCTGGATCGACGCGGTGCTGCGCCGGCGGCCGCTCGGCGTGGTGCTGGTCTTCTCCAGCCTGCCGCCCGAGCTCAAGCGCCAACTGCGGGCCCGCTCGATCCCGTTCGTCATCATCGACCCGGCGGGCAACCCCGACCCGGACATCCCCTCGGTCGGCTCCGCCAACTGGGCCGGCGGCCTGGCCGCCACCCGGCACCTGATCGAGCTCGGCCACCGGCGGATCGGCATCGTCACCGGCCCCGAGGACACCCTCTGCTCGCTGGCCCGGCTGGACGGCTACCGCTCCGCGATGTCGATGGCCGGACTGGAGGTCGACCCCGAGCTGATCGCCTTCGGCGACTTCCACGCCGAGGGCGGGTTCGCCCGCGCCAAGCGGCTGCTGGAGCTGCCCGACCGGCCGACCGCGATCTTCGCGGGCAGCGACCTGCAGGCCCTCGGCGTGATGGAGGCCGCCCGGGTCTGCGGCCTGCGCGTCCCCGAGGAGCTGTCCGTGGTCGGCTACGACGACCTCGACATCGCCAAGTGGACCAGCCCCGCACTGACCACCGTCCGCCAGCCGCTGCGCGAGATGGCCGAGCAGGCCACCCGCCTGCTCATGGCCCTGCGCAACGGCGAGGCGGGCGCCGCACCCACCCGGCTGGAACTGTCCACCACCCTGGTGGAGCGCTCCAGCACGGTGGCGCCGGGGGCGCGCCACACGGTCCCCGGACCGCGCTGAACGGCCGCGCCGAGCGGCCCCGCCGGGCGGCCGGGGCCACCGCACCGAGTGACCGGAGGGCGGCTGCGAAAGTTTCGGCAGCCGCCCTCTTGCCTTGCTGACCTCGGCGGACTAATTTGTAGTGTGCCATTGCAAATGGGAACGGCCGACGCTCGGGCGCCCCGCACCGACCACCCCCGGGGGTGCCCGATGACGACCGACGACCTGGCGACCGGCAGCCCGCTGACCAACTGGGCGGGCAACCTCGCCTACGGCGCCCGCGCCGTGCACCGGCCCCGCTCGGTGGACGAGCTGGGCGAGCTGGTCCGCCGCAGCGACCGGGTCCGGGCGCTGGGCAGCGGGCACTCCTTCAGCCCGGTCGCCGACACCGACGGCGACCTGGTGCTGCTGGACGGCCTGCCCACCCGGATCGAGATCGCCCCGGACGCCCGCAGCGTCACCGTCTCCGCCGCCACCCGGTACGCCGAGCTGGCCACCGCCCTCCAGGCGGCCGGCCTGGCCCTGGAGAACCTGGCCTCGCTGCCGCACATCTCGGTCGCGGGCGCCACCGCCACCGGCACCCACGGCTCCGGCGACGGCCGCCGCTCGCTGGCGGCCGCCGTCCGCTCGCTGGAGCTGATCGGCCCCGACGGAGAGCCGCGCACCACCTCGCACCCCGGCGAGACCGTCCACCTGGGCGCGCTCGGCATCGTCACCGCGCTCACCCTGGACGTCGTCCCCGCCTTCGCCCTGCGCCAGTACGTCCACCTCAGCCTGCCGCTGGCCCGGTACGCGGAGCAGCTGGACGAGGTGCACGCCGCCGGGTACAGCGTCAGCCTGTTCACCGACTGGGGCTCGGACACCGGCCGGGTCTGGGTCAAGCAGCTCGACGACGGCACCCCCGCCGCCGCCGTCCCCGGCGCCCGTCCGGCCGCCGCCCCCGAGCACCCCGTACCGGGCATGCCCGTCGGCAACTGCACGCCGCAGCTCGGCGCCCCCGGCCCCTGGCACCAGCGACTGCCGCACTTCCGCCCGGAGTTCACCCCCAGCAGCGGCGCCGAGCTGCAGTCCGAGTACCTGCTCCCGCGCCCCGCCGCCCGCGCCGCGATCGCCGAACTGCGGGCCCTGGGAGCGCGGTTGGCGCCCGTCCTGCACATCTCCGAGGTGCGCACGGTGGCCGCCGACGGGCTGTGGCTGAGCCCCGCGTACGGGCGGGACTCGGTGGCCTTCCACTTCACCTGGAAGCCCGACCCGGCCGCCCTCGCCCCCGTCCTCGCCGACGTCGAGCGCGTCCTGCTGGCCCTGGGCGGCCGCCCGCACTGGGGGAAGGTCACGCACGCGCCGCGGGCCGCCGCCACCGCCTACGAGCGGCTGCCCGACTTCCTGGCGCTGCGTCAGGAGCGGGACCCGGCGGGTAAGTTCGGCAACCGCTTCACCGAGACGCTGGCCGCCGCCCTGGGCTGACGCCGCGTCCGGGCCCCCGGCCCGCCACCCCGCTCCGCCGCCCGGTCGGCCCCCCGCTTCGCCGCCCGGTCCGCGGTACCCCGTCCCGCGCCGCTCCCGTACCCCGCTCCGGGGTGCGCGGGCGGCGCAGGACGGGCCGACCGGCCGTCGGTCCGCAACGACGCGGAACCCGCCGACGGCCGGTCCAGGCTTCCGAAACTCGATCGGTCCACCGACTGCCCACCGCCAACCGCCTTTTCCACTCCGGGCGTTGGGCGCGAGGCCGGTTTCCGGCCGCAATTCCCGCGAGTTTTCGAATGTTCGCAGAAAGTTTCAACCGCTGCATTGACACCCGAACTGACCCGGGTCAAAACTCTTCGACGTCGGCCGTCGCCGCCGACCACAGTCGAGCCGGGTCGCCGGTTCCACCCGCCTCCCTGGCTCCCCAGCGAACCACGAGGAGTCGCACCCCCATGCGCATCACCACGCTCTCGCCGCGCCCGCTGATCGCGGCCCTGGCCGTCGCCGCCACCGCGGCCACCGCACTGACCGCCACCGCCCTCGACCCCACCCCGGCCCGGGCCGCCGGCTGCACCGGCTACGTCGGCCTCACCTTCGACGACGGCCCCTCCAACGACCACACCCCCGCCCTGCTCAGCGCCCTCCAGCAGAACGGCCTGCGGGCCACCATGTTCAACGAGGGCCAGTACGCGGCCGCCTACCCCGCCCAGGTCAGGGCCGAGGTGGCGGCCGGCATGTGGGTCGGCAACCACAGCTACACCCACCCGCACCTGATCCAGGAGAGCCAGGCCCAGATCGACTCCGAGGTCGGCAACACCCAGTCCGCCATCGCCAACGCGGGCGGCGGCACCCCCAAGCTGTTCCGGCCGCCGTACGGCGAGACCAACGCGACCCTGAAGGCGGTCGAGGCCAAGTACGGCCTGACCGAGGTGATCTGGGACGTCGACTCGCAGGACTGGAACGGCGCCACCACCGCCGCGATCGTCCAGGCCGTCGGCCGCCTGACCAGCGGTCAGGTCATCCTGATGCACGAGTGGCCCGCCAACACCCTGGCCGCGATCCCGCAGATCGCCCAGAACCTCGCCTCCCGCGGCCTGTGCGCCGGAATGATCTCCCCGCAGACCGGCCGCGCCGTCGCCCCCACCGACAACGGCGGCGGCACCGGCGGGGGCACGGGCGGCGGCACCGGCGGTACGGGGGGCGGGAGTTGCACCGCCACGCTCTCGGCCGGCGCCTCCTGGAGCGACCGCTACAACCTCAACGTCGCCGTGACCGGCTCCAACACCTGGAAGGTCACCGTCAAGGTGCCCTCCCCCGAGAAGGTCAGCTCCACCTGGAACGTCAACGCCAGCTACCCCGACGCCCAGACCCTGGTCGCCACCCCCAACGGCGCCGGCAACAACTGGGGCATGACCATCATGAAGAACGGCGCCACCACCTGGCCCACCGTCAGCTGCGCCACCTCCTGAAAGCAATTCCGGGCAGCCGGAAAACGCTTTTCCCCGGGCGCGCGAAAAAAGCAGCACCAGTCGGCCGTGTACGTACCTGATCGGTTCCGGCGTCCGCGCGCCCGTCCTCTCGCATCCGCGCTTTCCACGGTCCGGGCGGTCGCCCTCCGGTGCGGCCCGCCCTCCCGAGCGATCGAAACTTTCGAAGCCTCGTGATCGAAAATTGTGCCCCACCGAGCCGACGAGCGCCATCGAACACGCAGGCCGCGAATTCGACTGGGCCTCCTTCCGCCCCACGACACCGGCACTGACCAGCAGATTTACTGACCGAGCCTCAACTCCGGTACGACCGACGCATTCGGAAACTCTGTCGAAACCGTTGACAGCCCGTCCGGCGCCGCCCAACACTGTCGCCGAACCCCACGGCCTCCGCTCCCCCCACCCCACCCACAGAACGGATCGCCCCGTGAAGATCCCCCACAAGGCCCGCGTCCTCCCGCTGGCCCTCGCCGCCGTCGTCCTGCTCCCCGGCACCGCCGACGCCGCGACCATCACCAACAACCAGACCGGCAACGACGGCGGGTACTTCTACTCGTTCTGGAGCGACGGCAACGGCTCGTCCTCGATGTCCCTGAACGGCGGTGGCAACTACGGCACCTCCTGGAGCAACGTCGGCAACTTCGTGGCCGGCAAGGGCTGGAGCACCGGCTCGCGCAACCCCGTGACGTACTCCGGCACTTGGAGCACCAGCGGCAACGCCTACCTGTCGCTGTACGGCTGGACCACCAACCCGCTGGTCGAGTACTACATCGTCGACAACTACGGCTCCTACAAGCCCACCGGCACCTACAAGGGCACCGTCACCAGCGACGGCGGCACCTACGACATCTACGAGACCACCCGCACCAACGCCCCCTCCATCGAGGGCAACAAGACCTTCAACCAGTACTGGAGCGTCCGCCAGTCCAAGCGCACCGGCGGCACCATCACCGTCGGCAACCACTTCGACGCCTGGGCCCAGCACGGCATGAACCTCGGCAGCATGAACTACGAGATCCTCGCCACCGAGGGCTACCAGAGCAGCGGCAGCTCCAACATCACCCTGGGCTCCTCCACCGGCGGCGGCGGCACCGGCGGCGGCACGGGCGGCGGCGGCACCGGCGGGAGCTGCAGCGCGTCGCTGTCCGCGGGCGACTCCTGGAGCGACCGCTACAACCTGAACGTCAACGTGACCGGCTCCAGCACCTGGAAGGTCACCGTCAAGGTGCCCTCCCCGGAGAAGGTCAGCGCCACCTGGAACGTCAACGCCAGCTACCCCGACGCCCAGACCCTGGTCGCCACCCCCAACGGCGCCGGCAACAACTGGGGCATGACCATCATGAAGAACGGCACCACCACCTGGCCCACCGTCAGCTGCAGCCTGAACTGACCCGTCCCCCGGGCCGGGTCGGCCGTCGGACGCACCCGCCGGTGCGGTCGACGGCCGACCCGGCCGGCCCGTTCCCGACGACCTGCCGCGGGCCCGGGACCCCCTCGACCGGATGGAGCTGCCGGCCCGGGCCCACCGCGAGACGCCGCCGGCTCAGCGGGCCGGGTCGAGCCGGGTCCAGGGTTCGGGGTGGGCCAGGGCGAGGCGGGGGCGGCGGTGGGCCCAGTGGTGGACGGCGGTGGCCATCGCGGTGGCGGGGTCGGGGACCTTCCAGGTCGGGGTGAAGGGGCGGCGCATGCCGGTGTAGCTCTGGAACATCGCGAGCAGCTTGACGGCCTGGCTCTGGACCGGGGAGAGGTACCGGTCGGAGAGCGGGAGGAAGAAGCGGTTCCAGCTGTCGGTGGAGACCAGCGGCGGGCGGTCCAGCGGGGCGACGCCGCGGGTGGCGCGGAAGGCGTTGAGGGTGTCCAGGATGACGTCGAGCAGGGTGTCGAGGTCGAGGCTGTCGGGCCCGGCCGCGATCACCTCGGTGCGGGGGCGCTCGGGGGGCGCGGCGAGGACGGCGGCGGTGAGCGCGGCGGCGACCTCGTCGACGGGGCTGATCTCGGCGTGGCCGGCCGGGTCGCCGACCACCACGGCGGCGGTGCCGGAGACCAGCGCCTGGAGCATCGTGTAGGGGCCGGAGAAGCGGGCGATCGCGCCGTCGGAGCGGCGGCCGACCACCAGCGGCGGGCGGACCAGGGTGAGCGGGCCGGGGTGGAGCTCGCGGGCGGTCTCCTCGCAGCGGGCCTTGGACCACTCGTAGCCGTTGCGGTAGCCCTCGAACTCGGCGCCGCGCAGGTCCTCGGGGTTGCGGTCGCCGCCGACGTACGCGGTGGAGACCTGGACGAGGTGGGTGTCCCGGTCGGCGAGGGCGAGGGCGGCGCGCAGCGGGTCGAGGTTGGCGGCGGTGGCCTCCGCGCGGCCGAGGGTCCAGCGGGTGCTGGCGGCGGCGTGCACGATGACGTCCCAGTGGCCGCCGAGTTCGGGGGGCGGGGGTTCGGCCCCCATCCGCCAGTGCACGGTGCCCGGGCCGCGCCGGGCGACCGGGACGAGATCGAGCGGGCGGCCGTGTTCGCGGGCGGCGGCCGGTAGCTGGTGGGCGAGTTCGGTGCCGACGACACCGGTCGCCCCGGTGAGCAGGACGCGCATGGGGTGTTCCCTCATCCTGTGTGCGGGCGGGTCAGCTGGGGGGTGCGAGCACCAGGCAGGCGTTCTGGCCGCCGAAGCCGAAGGCGTTGGAGAGCACGGGGGCGGGGGCGACGGCGCGCGGGGCGCCGTGCACCAGGTCGACCAGGTCGGCCTCGGGGCTGCGGCACAGGTTGGCGACCGGCGGAACGAGTCCGTCGGCGGCGCAGCGCAGCGCGAGCGCGGCGGCGAGCGCCCCGGCGGCGCCGATCAGGTGGCCGGTGACGCCCTTGATCGCGGTGACGGGCGGCGGTTCGACGCCGTAGCAGCGGGCGACGGCGCGGGCCTCGGCCCGGTCGCCGGGGACGGTGGAGGTGCCGTGGGCGCTGATGTGGCCGATGTCGGCGAGGGTGAGTCCGGCGTCGGCGACGGCGGCGCGCATGCAGCGGGCGGCGACCTCGCCGTCCTCGTGCGGGGCGGCGATGTGGAAGGCGTCGCAGTTCTCGGCGTACCCGGCGATCTCGCCGTGGATCCGGGCGCCGCGGGCGCGGGCCGCCTCCCAGCGTTCGAGGATCAGCACGACGGCGCCCTCGCCCATCACGAAGCCGTCCCGGTCGGCGTCGAACGGGCGGCTGGCCAGGGCGGGTTCGTCGTTGCGCAGGGACAGCGCGCGCATCCGGGCGAAGGAGCCGAGCACGACGGTGCTGACGGCCGCGTCGACGCCGCCGGCCACCGCGACGTCCAGTTCGCCGTACCGGATCCGGCGGGCGGCCTCGGCGAGGGCGGTGCCGCCGCTGGCGCAGGCGCTGGAGTAGGTGGTGCAGACGCCCTGGAAGCCGTGGCGCAGCGCGACCCGGCAGGCGGGCGAGTTGGCCATGGTGCGCGGGACGGTGTGCACGGGCAGGTCGCGCGGCCGGTGGACGTAGCCGGCGGTGGCCTCCTCCATGCTGGTGAGGCCGCCGATGCCGGTGCCGATCTGGACGCCGATCCGCTCGCGCGGCTGTTCGGCGGGCAGTGCGGCGTCGGCGAGCGCGTCGGCGGCGGCGCACAGCAGCAGCCGGGCCGGGCGGTCGATCTGCCGGGCCTCGCGCCGGCTCAGGTACGGCTCGGTGTCGAACTCCGGTACCAGGCAGGCGATGTGAACCGGCAGGCCGGCCTCGGCGAGGCGGTCCAGCCGGGTCGCGGCGGGCTTGCCGGACAGGACGGCGGCGTACGCCTCGTCGAGGGTGTTGCCGGCCGGGGTCTTCAGGCCGATGCCGGTGACGGCGACCCGGTGGCCGCCCGAGGGGTGCCGGTCTCGCGCGTTCACGCGGAGCCCTCCGGGGCGGGCACCAGGGCGATCACCGCGTGGGCGGTGCGGCTGCCGGGCGCGGCGGTGGCGGGGTCGGCCGCCCGGGCGTGCAGCAGGTCGACGGCGTGGCCGACGTCGCGGGCCGAGAGCAGGTCGTCCGGGTCGATCCGCAGCCGCAGGGTGCGCTCCAACCGGGCGCCGATCTCCATGAGTTCGAGGCTGTCGATGCCGTACTCGTCGGCCAGGCTGGTCCGGTCGTGCAGGTCGTCCGGTTCGGTGCCGAGGACGTCGGAGACGACCGTCCGGACCGTCGCGGCGAGTTCCTCACGCGTGAGCACCCGGGTGCCCTCCTTCGGTGGTGGTGCGGGCGGTGCCCGGTACGGCGGCGGACCGCGCGGTGGCGGTGCCCGGGGTGGGCCGCAGGGTGCGGCCGGTGGCGGCCAACGCGGCGTCCAGGATGCTTTCCGCTTCGGCGAGTTGGGCGGCGCTGGTGATCAGCGGCGGCAGCAGCCGGACGGTGGTGGGGCGGCTCAGGCAGGGGGAGACCAGCAGGCCGGTGGCGGCGAGTTCGAGCACCGTCGCGCCGGCGGCCTGCGGGGAGGCGCAGTCCAGGCCGCGCAGCAGGCCGCGGCCGGGCACCGCCCGCACCACGTCCGGGTGGCGCTCCCGCAGGCCGGTCAGCACGGCGTCCAGTCGGGCGGCCAACTCCGTTCCGTGGTCGGCGAGTTCCTCGATCGCGTCGAGCGCGGCGGGGACGGCGGCGCAGCTCAGCGGGTGGCCGCCGAAGGTCGCCGAGTGCAGGAACGGATCGGCGGCCAGCGGCGCGTACAGGCGCTCGGAGCACAGCAGGGCGGAGAGCGGGACGACGCCGCCGCCGAGCGGCTTGCCGAGCAGCACCGCGTCCACCGGCAGGCCGTCGGCGAGGGCCACCGAGCGGGGTCCGCACCGGCGCAGGCCGCACTGGATCTCGTCGGCGATCACGAACGCCCCGTCGCGGGCCGCGTCCGCGCACCACTGCCGCAGCACCTCGGTGGGCAGCGGCAGCGCGCCGTTCTCGCCCTGCACCGGTTCGAGGACCACGGCGGCCACCTCGCCACCGGCGGTCTCCCGGCCCACCGCCGCCGGATCCTCGGCGTCGACGTGCACGACGTCCACCTCGCAGCCGAGCAGCCCCCGCCGGTACAGCGGGCTGTGGGTGAGCGCGAGGGCGCCCAGCGACTTGCCGTGGAAGCCGCCGCGGACCGCCAGCACCCGGGGGCGTCCGGTCGCCAACCGGGCCAGTTTGACCGCGACTTCGACCACGTCCGCGCCGTTCAGGCCGAAGTAGACCTTCGGGAGCGCGTCGCCGAGGTAGCCGCTGAGCCGGGCGGCGGCCTCGGCGGTGACCGGGTTGGCCAGGCTGCGGGTCGCGGTGGGCATGGCGTCCAGCTGGCCGCGGACGGCGGCGGTGACCGCGGGGTGGCGGTGGCCGAGCAGGGTGACCGCGTAGGAGCCGAAGTCCAGGGCGGTCCGGCCGTCGGAGAGCGTCACCTGGCAGCCCTCGGCGACCGATTCGACCGCGCCGCGACCGGCGAAGCCGCCGGTGAGGGCGAGCTTCGGGGAGAGGTGGCGGCGCAGCCGGTCGAAGACGGCGGCGGCGTCCGGGACGGCGGCCGCGGCGGCCGTGCTCGGGCCCGGGCCCGGGACCGGGCCGGGCAGGGTGGTGGTCACCGGGCGGCCCCTTCCGGGATCATCCGGCGCTCCAGGGCGCCGAGCATCTGCGCGGCGCTCTCCCGCAGGGCGTCCGCCGCGACCGGGTTGAGCATCTCGGCGAGCAGCGGGATGCCGATGTCGAAGTCCACGTGCAGTTCGACGGTGCTGCCCCCGCCGGGCGCCGCCCGCACCGCCCAGTGACCGGCGAACTCGCCCAGGTCGCCGGTGAGTTGCTCGAAGTCGAAGCGGCGCGCGGCGTGGTCGATCACCTCCGTCTCGACCCAGCGCAGCACCGAGCCCTGCAACCGGACCGACCAGGCGGTGGTGCGGTGCCGCGGGTCGGGCTGCTCGACGAGTTCGACCGAGTCGACGCTGTCCATGCAGCCGGGGTAGCCGAGGACGTCGACCACCACCGGCCAGGCGACCTCGGGCGCCGCGGCGACGGGCAGTTCCACTTCAACGTGCGGCATCTGACGGCCTCTCTACGGGACGGCTGGCGGGCCCGGGGAGCGGGGCGCCCCGGGCGGGACGGGACGGGGTCCCCCGGGCGGGGCGGGACGGGAGCCGGTCGGCGTGCGGGCCGAGGGCCTGGGTCCGGGCGGCGCCCAGGGCGGCCGGGAGCAGGCGGCGCAGCAGCGCGCGGGGCAGCGGGCGCAGGTGGGTCATCGCGTGCCACTGCCCGACCAGGGCGCAGCCCATCTCCACCTTGGGCAGGTACGCGGTCTGCGCGAAGCGGATGCGCCGGCTGCCGTTCGACAGGGCCAGCCGGACGGCCGCGTAGTGCAGGTTGTGGTAGAGCGCGGCCTCGTGGGCGAGGCGGTAGTCCAGGCCGATCCGGGCGCCGGTCGCGCCGTCCCCGGCGAACAGGCAGAGCAGGAAGCCGACCAGCCTCACCCGCTGCGGGACGCCCTCCCGCCCGGCCGCCGGGGCGTCCCCCGCTCCCTCCGCCGGGGCGTCCTCGAAGCAGGCCACCAGGCGGCTGTCCGGGTCGGCGGCGACGGCGGCCAGGAAGGCGTCGTCCAGCACGTCGAGGGTCTGGTCGGCCCGGTCCATCACCTGCCGGTAGAGGGCGGGCAGCTGGGGCAGCAGGTGGTCGAACTCGGCCAGCACCTCGATCCGCAGGCCGGGGTGGGCGTCGAAGCGGCGGATCTTGGCCCGGGCGTTGCGCCGGGGCTTGGCCGGGAGGGCGGCCAGGTACTCCTCGAACGAGGCTCCGGGCAGGGCGAGTTCGGTGTCGGGCAGGGCGGGGGCGAGGAAGAACCCGGCCTCCGTCAGCGGGGCGCGCAGCGGGGCGAGGTCAGCTCCGGCGAAGTCCTTGAACAGCACGGTGCCGAGCCGTTCGCGGCGGGCGAGGTCCAGCACGGCGGCGACCAGCAGCCGTCCGGCGACCGGGTCGAGCGGCTCCGGCGCCAGCAGGTGGCCCTGGCCGAGCAGGTGGCCGCAGAACAGCGTCGGCACCCGCAGCAGGCGGGGGGCGAGGCGGCGCAGCGGGGCGAGGCGGCGGCGCTCGTCCGGGCCGACGATCCGGTCCAGGGCCAGGTCGGGGAAGAGGCTCAGCGGCAGCAGCGCGACCGGTTCGCCGTCCCGGTGCACCGTCAGGTAGGCGTACCCGGCGGGCCCGACCCGGCTGCCCTCCAGGGCGGCGAAGACGCTCCGGGACCACATCGGGTCGTCGGCCGGGGCGAGCCGTTCCCACAGGCCGGGCGGCAGTTGTCCGACGCCGCGCCGCACCTCGACCCGGTAGCGGTCCCGTTCCGGGTCCGCCGCCCGCGGCCCGGCCCACGACCGCCCCGGGAGCACCGCCCTCCGTACCGATCGCCGCACCGGTTCAGCCGATCCGCAGCGGGCGGCCGTCCAGGTGCTCCCGCAGCGGGCGGGCCATCCTGGAGCGGGCGGGCGGGTGGAAGGTCAGGCCGGTGGCGGCGGAGGCCAGGTAGGAGCCGTCCGGGGAGCCGATGAAGGACATGCCGCCGAGCGCCTCCAGGCAGGCCCGGGTGGTGGCGGCGATCGCGTCCTGCGCGGCGTAGCGGGCGGTCAGCGCCCGCACCAGCAGCGCCTCGTCCCGGGGTTCGTCGGCCATCGCCCGGGCGACGGCCTCCACGGCGAGCACCGCGCCCTCCACCGGGACCAGGTACGGGGTCGGGTCGGCCTCGCCACCGCCGGGGCGCTCCAGGGTCCGTTCGACCAGGGCGCTGGCCACGCCGAGGTACCCGGCGGTGAGCAGCAGTTCGAACCAGAGGAAGCCGGCCACGTTGAGCGCGTCCGGCACGGCGTCGGCGGTGACCTCGGTGGCGACCACCATGCTCGGATCCAACTCGACGTCGGTGAGCCGGACTTCGTCGCTCTCGGCGCCCGCCAGGATCGGCGTGCCCCAGAACGGGTGGACGGTGATGCCGGGGGTGTCGGCCGGGATCAGCGCGACGGCGAGGCGCTCCACGCCGTCCGGCCCGGGCAGCGCGACCGAGGCGGTCAGCAGGTCCATCGAGCGGGAGAGGCTGCACGGCATCTTGCGGCCGTTCAGCACGATCCGGTCGCCGCGCCGCTCGGCGGTCAGGTGCGGGGTGAGGATGTTCTGCCCGGGTCGGCCCTCGGCGAACGCGGAGGCCACCAGCAGCCGCTCCTTGGCGACGGTCTCCAGCAGCGCCCCCTCCAGGCCGTCCCCGTACGCGGCAGCCTCGACCAGGCCCGCGACGGAGAAATGGTGCATGGTGGTGGCCACCGCCAGCGAGGGGCAGCGGGCGCCGACCGCCCGCTGGACCCGGACGGCCTGCAGCGCGGTGGCCCCCGCGCCGGAGTTCGCGGCGGGCACCAGCAGCCCCGGGCCGCCGGCCTCCCGGAACGCGGCGATCGCCGGGCTGGGCGACCGCTCCAGTTCGGCCAGCGGGTACCGGGCCAGCGCCCGGTCCAACCCGGGCATGAGCGCTTCGAGTTCGGCGCGTTCGCGGTGCAGGAAGTTCACGTGCTGGTCCTTCGGGGAGGGACGGGACAGCTCGGACACGACTGGGGTACGGGTACGGGTGCGAGTGCGGGTGCGGATGCGGTTCAGTTCGGTACGACGGGCCGGGGGCCGGGGGCCGGGCCGGTGCGCGGGGCTAGCCGGTGGCCGCCAGCGGCAGTGCGTCGAACGAGCGCAGGCAGGCCGAGGGGCGCCGCACCGGCGGCCCGGCCGGGGCCAGCCGGGGGAAGCGCTCCAGCAGCCGGCCCAGCAGCAGCGCCCCCTCCAGCCGGGCCAGCGCCGCGCCGAAGCAGTAGTGCGGTCCGGCGCCGAAGCTCAGCACCCGCACGCCCGTCCGGTGCACCAGGAAGGCGTCCGGATCCGGGTAGCGGTCCGGGTCCCGGTTGGCGGCGCCGAGCACCGCGGTCACGCTGCCCCCGGCGGGGACGTCCACCCCGCCCACCCCGACCGGGCGCAGCGCGAGGCGCTCGGTCATCAGCACCGGCCCGTCCCAGCGCAGCACCTCCTCGACCGCGCCGGGCAGCAGGCCCGGATCGGCGCGGAGCAGCGCGGCCTGCCCGGGGTGGGCCAGCAGGGTGTGCACCGCCGTGCCGAGCAGCCCGGCGGTGGTCTCGAACCCGGCCACGAAGACCAGCACCAGCAGGTCCGCCAACTCGCCTTCACTCAGCGGTCGTTGACCTCCAGCGGGGCGCCGGTCCGCACCGTCGGAGCGGTCGGACGAGGTCGGGGCCGGGGTCGGGGCGAGCAGCGCCGAGGCGAGGTCCTCGGCGGGACGGGCCCGGCGCTCGCACAGCAGGGCGGCGAAGTACTCGCGCAGGGCGGTCACCGCCGCGTCCGCCCGCCGCCAGTCCTCGTCCGAGCGCACCGGCTCCAGCAACCGGGCGGCGTCCCGGCCCAGTTGGTGGAAACGCTCCCGGTCGGCCCCGGGGACGCCGATCAGTTCGCCCACCACCGCGACCGGCAGCGGATATCCGACGATTTCCTGGAAATCGGCCGTCCCGCCGTCCGAGGTGGCGTCGGCGAACCGGTCGAGCAGTTCCTCCACGGTCTTCTCCACCCCGGCGGACAACTCCGCCGCCCGGCGCGGACCGAACGCCCCCGTCAGCGGCGCGCGCAGCCGCTCGTGCGCGGCGCCGTTGGTGCCGAGCAGCGAGGCGTAGAAGAAGTCCGCCGCCGGCCGGGCCACCCACTCGGGGCGCTCGCGGCGCAGCCAGTCGCCGTCCGGCACCGCGAAGGCCGGGCCGGACAGCACCGCCTGGCAGTCGGCGAACCCGGTCAGGAAGCGGGTGTCCAACTCCTCGTCGTGCAGCACCGGGGCGACCTCGCGCAGCAGCGCGAGCGAAGCGTAGGGCCCCGCCGGGGAGTCGGAGACACCAGGAGCCAGGGCCGCCCGCAGGAGCCCGACCGCCCCCGCCGGGCCGACCGCAGAACCGTTCACCGAACTCGCCCACCTTCACCCGCAGCGGCGCACGCCGGGCCCGCCGAAGCGACCCTGCAATGGCATGCCGTTCGGGTAGAGAGTAGCCGAATGTGAATTCCCGCGCACGGCAGGAAATCATTGAAATAGCCATCCGCCCATAGGACTTATCAATCGTCAGATCATCCCCCGACTGGACGGTGACCGCGCCCTACGTGCTGACCCCGAGCACTGCCTCGGAGCGCCTGGCGCTGCTCCGCCGGGGCCGGGCCGTCCCGGGCGGGTGGCCCTCAGGCCCGGCCGGGGGCGCCCGTTGCGCCTGGCCCGGCCGCCGCTCCCGGCCCGCCCGCCGCTGCGGCGCCGTCCGCTCCGGGGGCCAGGCCGGCGCGGTGGGCCAGGACCACCGCCTGGACCCGGTCGCGCAGGCCGAGCTTCGCCAGGATCCGCGACACGTAGGTCTTGACCGTCTCGGGCGTGATGAACAGCGCCCCGGCGATCTCCACGTTCGACAGCCCGTCCGCGATCAGCCGGAACACCTCCAGCTCACGGGGCGTCAGCACCCGTACCACGTCGTGCCCGGCGGCCCGGGCGCTCCCGGCCGGACGCACGTGCTGGGCGAAGTGGCCGATCAGGTGCCGGGTGACGGCGGGGGCCAGCAGCGCCTCGCCGCGGGCCACCGTCCGGATGCCGTTGACGAGTTCCACCGGGCGCGCGTCCTTGAGCAGGAACCCGCTCGCCCCGGCGCGCAGCGCCTCGTACACGTGCGCGTCGACGTTGAAGGTGGTGACCACCAGCACCTTGGGCCCGGTGGCGGTGCCGTCCTCCGCGGCGGGCCCGACCAGTTGGCGGGTCGCCTCGATGCCGTCCAGCAGCGGCATCCTGATGTCCATCACCACCACGTCGGGGCGCAGCCGCCGCGCGGCCTCGACCGCCTCGTGGCCGTTCGCGGCCTCCCCGACCACCTCCAGGTCGGGCTGCGCGGAGAAGATGGTCACGTAGCCGGTCCGCACCAGCGCCTGGTCGTCGCAGACCAGTACCCGGATCGGCGTCGGCACCGCTGCCCCTGTCGGCGCGTCAGTCACTGGGTCTCACTCCCGAATCGTCCCGGCCCGGCCGGACCCGCCGCCCCCGCCGGACCCGCCGAGCCTGCTGTCCCCACCGGCCCCGCCGTCCCCCGCCGGTCCGGCTGGAATCATCGCACGGACCTCGAACCCGCCGCCGGGCCGCGGTCCGGCCACCAGTTCGCCGCCGAGCATCCCCACCCGCTCGCGCAGCCCGGTCAGCCCCCGCCCGCCGCGCGGACCGCGGGCCGCGGGCCGGGCCGCCGGGACGTTCGCCGCGCCGCCCGCCGCCCCCTCGGCCGGCCCGTCCGTGGCCACCTCGACCCCGAGTTGCCCGCCGCCGTGCCGCAGCAGGACCCGGGTCGGCCGCCCCGCCGCGTACTTGAGGGCGTTGGTGAGCGCCTCCTGCACCACCCGGTAGGCGGCCAGTTCGACGTCCACGCCGGGCTGGTCCGGCTCGCCCCGCTCCTCGAACTCGACCGGCTGCCCCGACCGGCGGGCCCGCTCGACCAGGTCCGCCACCCGCCCCAGGGCGGCGGGCGGCCCGGTGTCGACCACCCCGCCGGCCGCCCCGCCGGCCCCGCCCGCGGCGGCGCCCGCGACTCCGCCCGCCGCCGCGCCCGCCGCCTCGCTCGCGGCCTCGCCGGTCGCCTCCAGGACGCCGAGCAGGTACCGCAGTTCGGTCAGTGCCAGCCGGCCGGTGTCGCTGACGGCCTCCAGTGCCTCCACCGCGCGCTGCGGCGCGGACTCGACCAGGAACTGCGCCGCGTCGGCCTGGACCACCATCGCCGTCACGTGGTGGGTGACCACGTCGTGCAACTCGCGGGCGATCCGGGCCCGTTCGGCGGCGGTGGCCGCCTCGGCCGCCAGCCGCCGCCGCTGCACCTCCTCGGCCCGCCGGACGCGCACCGCGCTCCCGGCCTGCCGGAACACGGCCAGCACCAGGCCGAACACCAGGTAGTCCGGTACGGCCTGCGGCGAACCGAGCCGGTGCAGCACGACCGCCAGCGCCGCGTAGAGCGCGACCGCGGCGGCGGCAAGCGCGCGCCGGGCCCGGACCTGGTGGGCCCCGGCGGAGTAGAGCGCCAGGTACAGGCCCGTGCTGGCGGGCGTGGTCGGGAAGCCCATCGCCTGGTGCACGGCGAACGCGACCGCCACCACCGCCAGCACCGCCCCCGGCCACCGGCGGCGGACCGCCAGCGGGAGGGACTGCGCCAGCACCAGCCCGGTGCCGAGCAGGCCGGTGCCCAGCAGGCCGATCGGCCGCTCCGGCAGGTCGCCGATCTGCGCGCCGACCCCGGACAGCGTCGGCACGAAGGCCGCCAGCGCGAGCGCCACCGCCAGGACACCGTCCTTGAGCAGGGCGTCCCGCTCCCGCCACCGGTCGTACGACCCCCGCAGCAGCCGGACCAGCCGACGCTCCATCACCCTTCCCCCTTCTTCCTCCGCCGCCCGACCGCGCCTCAGTTGCCCACCCGGCGACGGGACTTGATCCCGCCCTCGCGCCGGGCCCGGACGAACATCACGGCGGCGAGGACCAGCGCGGTCAGCACGGGCACCAGCGAGGTCTCCAGCCCGAAGGCGCCGCCGTTCAGGACGGCGGGACCGTGGACGCCGACGTCGAACAGGCCCTCGGGCGCGTGCCCGGAGACCGGGATGCCGAGCAGCTGCTCCAGGGTGTTCCAGGCGAAGTGCAGGCCCGTGACGAACCAGATGCTACGCCGCCACAGGAACGCGGCCCCGAGCAGCCCGCCCGCCTCCAGCGAGATCGCCAGCGCGCTCCAGCCGTTGGCCGCCGGGACGACCAGGTGGGCGACGCCGAAGAACAGCGAGGTGACCACCAGGGCGACCCGGCTGCCCCAGAGCCGTTCCAGCGCCTGCAGGGCCAGGCCCCGGAAGATCAGCTCCTCGCTGACCGAGGCGCCGATCTGCACCACCACCGCGCTCCCGACCACCGACAGGACGCCCTTGCCCGCCCAGGAGAACGAGTAGCCGCCGCACGCCATGATCACCAGCACCGAGCCGAGGACGAACCCCAGCCCGACCCCGCCGCCCTGCAGCGCCGCCCGCCAGGCGCCAGACCGGGCGATCTCCGGTACCGGGCGCCCGGCCTGGCGCCGCATCACCAGCCAGTACACGGCCACCGCGGCGGCCGCCCCCAGCGCCGGGACCGGCCCGGGCCCGTTCGCCGTCAGCCCCGAGACCAGGGTGACCCCCGCCGCCCCCGTCAGCATCCAGCCGATCGGCGAGCGCAGCGCCCGCCCGACCGGGCCGGGCCGCCCGCCGCGGACTGCGGCGCCGCCCGCCGCACCTGCGGTGGCCCCGGCTTCGGCCCCGGCCCCGGCGGTGCCCTCGCCCGATCCGTCGAACTCGACGCCCTGCTGTCCGGTGGTCGTCGTCCCCATGGTGTCCTCCCCAGTCGCGGTCCGGTCGCCCTCGCGCCGACCTGACCACCACGTTAGGAATCCGCCGACGCCCGCGAATCACCCGCGCCGGGACACCCCGGGTAGCTCGCACGGGGGATGCGCGACGGCGGCCGCGCCCCCGATCGGCCCCCGATCGGCCCGTGATCAGCCGCCGAAGGCCGTGCTCACCAGGCGCCGGTGACCGGGCCGCGGTCGGCCCGGGGCGCCGTCCCGCTCTCGGCGAGCGCCGCCGTGACCCGGCCCAGCAGCGTCAACGCGCTTGCCAGCTCCCGCCGTTCGGCGTCGTCGAGGGTGTCGGCGAGGGCCCGGGAGAGCAGGCCGACCCGGTGCCGGCGGTCCTGCTCGATCGCGGCCTTCCCGGCGGCGGTCAGCCTGAGGACCTTCTTCCGGGCGTCGGACGGGTCGTCACCCGCCGCGAGGTGGCCGGCGGCGGTGAGCTCCTTGACCGTAGCGGCCATGGTCTGGTGCCGCACGCCGCGGCCGGCCGCCAACTCGGCGGTGGTCAGGGCCCCGTGCACGTCCAGCAGGTCCAGCACCGCCGCCGGGATGGGGGCGAGCCGGTCCTCCGAGCGGGTGGCCCGGACCAGGGCGCCCACCGCCGTCCGCAGGTCGGCGGCGAGCCGGTCGGGCGAGGTCGCCGCGGCAGCGAGGCCGGCGGCGGCAACGGAGTCAGGGGCGGCGGCAACGGAGCCGGGGGCGGGCGAATCGTTCATGGCTCCAGGTTACCAGAAGTACAGTTTCAACTGTACAGTCCACCCTGCACATCTGCTGCGCGCCCTCGCGCGCCCCGCCATCGGAAGGGCCGACGATGCACCTGACCAAGCACACCCACGCCTGCGTCACCCTGACCAAGGACGACGCCCGGATCGTCATCGACCCCGGCGCGTTCACCCCCGAGGCGGCCGACGCGGTCGCCGCCGCCACCGCCGTCCTGATCACCCACGAGCACCCCGACCACTTCGACGCCGAACTGCTCGACCGGGCCCTGGAGACCCGCCCCGACCTGCGGGTGTTCGGCCCGCAAGCGGTGGTCGAACGCTGGTCGGCCCACCGGGGCCGGGCCACCGCGGTGCGGGCCGGCGACCGCGTCACCGTCGCCGGGTTCGACCTCGCGGTCTTCGGCGAGCTGCACGCCGCGATCCACCGCGACGTCCCCCGGGTGACCAACCTCGGCTACCTGGTCGACGGCCGCCTCTACCACCCCGGCGACGCCTACCACGTCCCGGACGCCCCGGTGGAGACCCTGCTGCTGCCCACCAGCGGCCCCTGGACCGGCATCGGCGCGGCGGCCGACTACGTCCGCGAACTCGCCCCGCAGCGGCTGATCCAGATCCACGAGGTGATGCTCAGCCGGATCGGCCAGGAGTCGACGGCCCGCTTCCTCAGCCCCGCGATGCTCAGCCCGGTGCCCCTGACCGTCCTCCCGCCCGGCACCACCGTCACCGCCTGACGACGGCCCCGCCCGGGCCCCCGGCGCAGCCGAGGACGCGTCGCCCCCCTCCGCCCGCCATCCACCCCCGGGGACCCGCGCCGGCGCGGCCGTCCCCGACCCACCGGGCCGGGGACGGCCACCCGTCCGAACGTTCCCGACCGTTCCCGGCCGGTTCAGGCCGGTTCAGGCCGGTTCAGGCCGGTTCAGCAGGCGATCGGCGCGGAGCCCAGGGCCACGTCGTCGTACCAGAGGGTGTCGGCGCCGTTGCCGTAGGCCTCCCAGCCGAGGTACAGGGTGACCGGTCGCGGGGCGGTGGTGCGGACGAGCCACTGCTGGTCGACGTCCGCAGTGGGGACGCCGTCGTCGTGCAGGCCGGGCACCAGGCGGTCGTCGACCCAGGTGTCCATCGACTGCCGGGTGGTGTCGACGGCGAAGCGGACGCACACCCACTGGTTGACCGGCAGCGGCACGCTCTGCGCGACCCCGACCGGGCTCTGGGCGGGCAGCGTGGCGTCGTCGGACTCGCGGTTCCACTGCAGGGCGCCGTTCTGGCCGCCCAGGCGCAGGTGCTTGTTGCCGTCGTTCGCGTCCGCCATGGTGACCATCGCGATGTGGTCGGCCGGCAGCGCGGTGGAGTGCCGCACCCAGTACCGGGCGTACACCACCGGGCCGACCGCGGTGACGTTCTTCGTGGTGGCCGCGAACACGTGGTTGCAGTACCCGGCCTGGCCGTCGATCCGCAGCGAGCGCCCGCCGCCGTGCACCACCGAGGTGTCGACGGCCACCTTCCCGGCCCCCGAGCAGTCGGGCGCGGCGAGGGCCCAGTCACCGGTCAGCGTGCTGCCGCTCTGGTCCTCGAAGCCCGAGCAGACCACGGCCCCGCCGCAACCGGTGGGAACGACCGTGGACGACGGGGTCGGCGACGGCGTGGGCGACGGGGACGGGGACGGGGTGGGCGACGAGCTCGGGGACGGGGTGGGGGTCGGGGTGGGCGAGGGGCTGCCCGAACCCCCTTGGCAGGAGGCGCCGTTGAAGGCGAAGTCCGCCGGGACGGGGTTGCTGCCCGTCCAGGTGCCCTGGAACCCGAAGGCCGCCGAACCCCCGCTGCCGACGCTCCCGTTGTAGGCCAGGCTGCTCGCCGTCACGGCGGTGCCGCTCTGGCTCACCTGCGCGTTCCAGGCCGAGGTCACCCGCTGGCCGGCCCCGAAGGTCCAGCTCAGCGTCCAACTGCTCACCGCCGGCCCGGTGTTGGTGACCGTCACCTGTGCGGTGAAGCCGCCGCTCCACTCGTTGGTCGTCCAGGCGACCTGGCAGGCCCCGCCGGCCGCGCTCCAGGCCGGCCGCTGTCCCGTGCCGGCCAGCAGTCCGAGGACCACCGCCACCACCACCGCGAGCACCGCCACCGGGCGCCGCGCTCTGCTCCGTACCATGCCGAACCTCCCTACTGTGTCGGTCAGTTGCCGATTGCGGGCCGTGCGGGCCCCGGACCCTGGCGCGGGTCCGGGGCCCCGGGTGTCACGAGGCGGTGCAGGAGATGGAGCCGGTCGGGAAGTTGTTGCCGGTGGAGTTGGCGGTGAAGCCGAGGATGGTGCTGGAGTTCGCGCCGATGGTGCCGTTGTAGGCCGCGTTGCGCACGGTCACCGTGCTGCCCGAGGTGGTCAGCACCCCGTTCCACAGGCTGGTGATCGTGGTGCCGGCCCCGGTCTGCCAGCTCAGCGTCCAGGAGCTGATCGGCGTCGCGTTGTGGTTCATCACCTCGACCGACGCCTGGAAGCCCCCGCCCCACGAGCCGGCCACGCTGTACGTGGCCATGCACCCGCTGCCGGGCATCGGGCTGCCGCTGGACGACGGGCTCGGGGACGGCGAAGCGCTGGCGCTCGCGCTCGGGGACGGGGACGACGAAGCGCTGGCACTGGCGCTGGCGCTCGGGGACGGCGAAGCGCTGGCGCTCGTGCTCGCGCTCGGGGACGACGAGGTGCCGGGCTGGTGGATGCCGGTCACCTCGCCGTGGCCGCCGTCGAAGACGACGTCCGAGCAGGAGAAGAAGTTCTCCTGGCTGTCCGAGCGCACCCACTGGATGAACATCAGGGCGGCCCCGCTGCGCCCGGACGGCAGGGCGAGGTTCCAGTAGTAGTGCCCGCCGTCGGCGCCGGGGCTGCCCACCTGGGCCGGGTTGGCGACGGTGGTCAGCAGGTTGAGGTCGGCCCAGGCCAGCGGGGTGGTCGGGGACCAGCCCTGCTTGGTCAGGTAGATCCGGAACTCGCCGGGGTGCGCGGCCCAGTTCGAGTAGTCGACCTCGATCGTGGCGCCGGAGGTGAGGTGCGTCTTGGGCCAGTCGTCGCGGGCCGCGTTGTAGGCGGCGAAGTCGTACGGCGACTTGTTGCCGGCGCTGCACAGGGTGCCGTCCGGCACGTAGCCCTGGCCGCGGCCGCCCGCGTTGGAGTCGAGCACGGCGAACCAGTTGTAGAGCGGCGTGGTGCCGCCCTGCGCGACGGCGGCCTGGCAGGCCGGGTTGGTGGGGTTGAGCGATCCGGTGCCGGTGAGGCCGTCCTGGTAGCACAGGTAGGTGCGCGAGCCGGGGACCATCGCCACGCCGTGCGCCTGGGCCGGCGGCTGGCCGATCAGCAGGGCGCAGAGCGTCGCCACCGCGGTCGCGACGGCGGCGAGGATCGAGGAGGTCTTGCGTCGGGTCATGGGGGTTTCACCACCTCGGTGGAGGGGGCCCGCCCGTGCCGTCCCGGCCGGGCGGGCCGTCTGACTGGGAAAAGCCATGTGCATGCCATGCGTGGGGACCGGGCGCGCTCCGGAGCCCCAAAGTAACCGGCCGGTCGGGGGGTGTAAACGGACCGCGTCCGCGACCGTGAAAGGTACAAGCGGACCGGGCGGCGATCCGCCGATCGGGCGCGGCGGGACGGCCCGGCCGCATTAGGGTGGGGAGTCCTTCCGCACGCCCACCCGAGGAGCACAGCGCCGTGGCCGACAGCTTCGCCCACCTGCACGTCCACACCGAGTACTCGATGCTGGACGGCGCCGCGAAGAACGGGAAGCTCTTCGCGGAGGCGGAGAGACAGGGCATGCCCGCCATCGCGATGAGCGACCACGGAAACATGTTCGGCGCGTACGAGTTCTTCCACGCGGCCGCGAAGAGTTCGGTGAAGCCGATCATCGGCATCGAGGCGTACGTGGCCCCGGGTTCGCGGTTCCTGAAGAAGCAGGTGTTCTGGTCGCCGGGCGGGCAGCGTCCGACCGGTTCGGACGGCGAGGGCGGCAAGGACGTCTCCGGCGGCGGCCGCTACACCCACATGACGATGTGGGCGCAGAACGCGACCGGGCTGCGCAACCTGTTCAAGCTCTCCTCGCTGGCGTCGATGGAGGGCTACTACATGAAGCCCCGGATGGACCGGGAGCTGATCGCCGCCAACGCCACCGGCATCATCGCCACCACCGGCTGCCCGTCCGGGGAGGTGCAGACCCGGCTGCGGCTGGGCCAGTACGAGGAGGCGGTGAAGGCGGCGGCCGCGTACCAGGACATCTTCGGCAAGGAGAACTACTTCCTGGAGCTGATGGACCACGGCCTGTCCATCGAGCAGGACGTGCGCGCCGACCTGCTGCGCCTGGCCAAGCAGCTGAACATCCCGCTGCTGGCCACCAACGACTCGCACTACGTGACCGCCGACCAGGCGGATGCGCACGACAGCCTGCTCTGCGTCGGCGTGGGCAAGAACAAGGACGACCCGAACCGGTTCAAGTTCAACGGCTCGGGCTACTACGTGAAGACCGCCGAGGAGATGCGCGAGCTGTTCCGCGAGCTCCCGGAGGCGTGCGACAACACCCTCGCCATCGCCGAGCGGATCGAGTCGTACCAGGAGGTCTTCACCTACGTCGACCGGATGCCGCAGTTCGACGTGCCCGAGGGCGAGACCCAGGCGTCCTTCCTGCGCAAGAAGATCGCGGCCGGCCTGAAGCACCGCTACGGCGACAACCCGAGCCAGGAGGTGCTGGACCGGGTCGAGCTGGAGATGGGCGTGATCACCCCGATGGGGTTCGACGCCTACTTCCTCGTGGTCGCCGACATCTGCCAGTACGGGCGCGACAACGGCATCCCGGTCGGCCCGGGCCGCGGCTCGGCGGCCGGCTCGATGGTGTCCTACCTGACCGGCATCACCCAGCTCGACCCGCTGGAGCACGACCTGCTGTTCGAGCGCTTCCTCAACCCGGAGCGCATCAACCCGCCGGACGTCGACATCGACTTCGACGACCGCCAGCGCGACCAGATGGTGCGGTACGTCACCGACAAGTACGGCTCCGCGTACACCGCGCAGGTCAACACCTTCGGCACCATCAAGGCCAAGGCGGCCGTGAAGGACGCCAACCGGATCCTCGGCTACCCGTTCTCGATGGGCGACCGGATCACCAAGGCGATGCCGCCGGACGTGATGGGCAAGGGCGTCCCGCTGGCCGACCTGTTCAACGAGAAGCACCCCCGGTACAACGAGGGCACCGAGATCCGCTCGCTGTACGAGAACGAGCCGGACGTCAAGAAGATCATCGACACCGGCCTCGGCATCGAGGGCCTGATCCGCGGCACCGGCGTGCACGCGGCCGCGGTGATCCTCTCCTCCACGCCGCTGCTCGAACTGATCCCGCTGCACATGCGGGACAAGGACGGCACCATCATCACCGGCTTCGACTACCCGTCGTGCGAAGCCATGGGCCTGATCAAGATGGACTTCCTGGGTCTGCGGAACCTGGGCATCATCGACCACTGCATCAAGATCGTGAAGGCCAACCGGGGCGTCGACGTCGACATCGACAGCATCCCGATCGACGACCCCACCACCTACCAGCTGCTCGCCCGCGGCGACACC
This sequence comes from Kitasatospora sp. NPDC004272, assembly GCF_053603035.1. Lineage (NCBI taxonomy): Bacteria > Bacillati > Actinomycetota > Actinomycetes > Kitasatosporales > Streptomycetaceae > Kitasatospora > Kitasatospora sp. NPDC004272. The sequence continues at coordinate 60,445 of NZ_JBSGET010000027.1, forward strand.
CTCGGCGTCTTCCAGCTCGACGGCGGCCCGATGCGCGCCCTGCTGCGCCTGATGAAGCCCACCGAGTTCGCCGACATCTCCGCCGTCTCGGCGCTGTACCGGCCCGGCCCGATGGGCATGAACTCGCACACCAACTACGCGCTGCGCAAGAACGGCCAGCAGGAGATCATCCCGATCCACCCCGAGCTGGAGGAACCGCTCAAGGAGGTCCTCGGCCCCACCTACGGCCTGATCGTCTACCAGGAGCAGGTGCAGCGCGCCGCCCAGGTGCTGGCCGGCTACTCGCTCGGCCAGGCCGACCTGCTGCGCCGCGCGATGGGCAAGAAGAAGAAAGAGGTGCTGGAGAAGGAGTTCGTGCCCTTCCACGCGGGCTGCAAGGAGCGCGGCTACTCGGACGAGGCGATCCAGGCGGTCTGGGACGTGCTGGTCCCGTTCGCCGGCTACGCCTTCAACAAGTCGCACTCGGCCGCGTACGGCCTGGTCTCGTACCAGACCGCCTACCTGAAGGCGAACTACCCCGCCGAGTACATGGCCGCCCTGCTCACCTCGGTCGCCGACGACAAGGACAAGATGGCGATCTACCTGGCCGAGTGCCGGGCGATGGGCATCCGGATCCTCTCCCCCGACGTCAACGAGTCCGTCGTCGACTTCACCGCCGTCGGCAGCGACGTCCGCTTCGGCCTCAAGGCGGTGCGCAACGTCGGCGTCCCGGTGATCGAGTCGCTGGTCGCCACCCGGGAGGCGAAGGGCAAGTACACCTCCTTCGCCGACTTCCTCGACAAGGTCGAGCTGGTGGTCTGCAACAAGCGCACCGTCGACTCGCTGGTCAAGGCCGGCGCCTTCGACTCGCTCGGCCACACCCGGCTCTCGCTCAGCACCGTCCACGAGAGCGCCATCGACGCCGTCACCGGCGTCAAGAAGCAGCAGGCGATCGGCCAGGACGACCTGTTCGCGATGCTCGGCGGCGACGACACCCCCGCCATCGGCCTGGACTTCCAGCTCACCGACCGCGAATGGCCGCGCAAGCAACTCCTGGGCCTGGAACGGGAGATGCTCGGCCTGTACGTCTCCAGCCACCCGCTGGACGGCGCCGAGCACATCCTCACCAAGAACCGCGACGTCTCGCTCGTCGACCTGCTGAACTCCGGGCGCACCGAGGGCGAGGTCCGGCTCTCCGGCCTGATCACCGGCGTCGACCGCCGGATCAACAAGGCCGGCAACGCCTGGGCGATCATCACCCTGGCCGACCGCGACGGCTCGATCGAGGTGCTCTTCTTCCCCGCCGCCTACCAGCTGATGTCCGCCCAGATGGTCGAGGACAACGTGATCGCCGTCCGCGGCCGGCTCAACGACCGGGACGGCACGCTGAGCATCTTCGGCCAGGAGATCACCACCCTGGACATGTCCTCCGCCGAACTCGGCACCAAGCCCCCCGTCCAGATCACCGCCCCCGTCGGCCGCCTCACCCCCGACGTGGTCGCCGAACTCAAGGCCACCCTCCAGGCCCACCCCGGCGACGTCCCGATCCGCCTGCTCACCACCGGCTGGGACAAGAACACCCTGTACGAACTCGGCTTCACCGTGAACCCCGACAACGGCCTCGCCTCCGACATCAAGACCTTCCTCGGCCCGCACTGCTGGCAGGGCACCATCTGACCCCCGCCGCCGTCCGGGGACCCCGGCGGGGTCCCCGGGCAACGGACGCCGAGCACCTACCCCCGGTGGAGGGTGGCGCTCTCCCAGGCCTCCCGGACCTCCCGCCAGGACGCCGGTTCCGTCGTCCCCCGGTCCGCGGCCACGCCGGCCGCGCTCGCCGCCGCGCCGTTCGGGACCGGCCCGGTGGCGGGCTTGGCCGGGGTGAACAGCCAGGTGGTGAACAGGTCGCCGAGGTCGCAGCCGGAGAGCCGTTGCGCGTACGCCAGGAAGTCCCGGACGGTGGCGTTGCCGTAGCGGTGCTCGGCGGCCCAGCCCTTCAGGATCCGGAAGAACGTCCCGTCCCCGACGGCGTTGCGCAACGCCTGGAGGGCGACCGCGCCGCGCAGGTAGACGGCGTCGGAGAGCTGATTCTCGTCCCCGGGGTCGCCCGGCGCGACGCTCCAGAACGGGTCGTCGGCCGGGTAGGCGGCGTAGACGTAGTCGGCGAGCTCCTGCGCGGTGCCCCGGTCCTCGTGCTCGGACCAGAGGAACTGCGCGTACTCGGCGAAGCCCTCGTTCAGCCAGATGTCGCTCCACCGGGCGAGCGAGACGCTGTCGCCGAACCACTGGTGGGCCAGCTCGTGCACGACGGTCGAGGTGTTGGCCCCGCGGGCGAACACCCCGGCCCCGTAGAAGGGCCGGGTCTGGGTCTCCAGAGCGCCGCCACTGGGGACATCGGGCACCAGGCCGCCGACCGAGTCGAACGGGTACGGGCCGAGGTAGCCGCTGAGCCAGTCGACCAGTTCGCCGGTGCGCTCCACCCCGGCCCGGGCGTTGGCGGCCGTCTGCGCGTCCAGGTCCTTGCTGTAGGCGTTCCAGACCGGGACGCCGCCGGCCGTGGTACCCCGGGTGACGTCGAACTTCCCGATCGCCAGGGTGGCCAGGTAGGTGGCCTGCGGTCTCGACTCGTGCCAGTCGTAGCGGGTCCAGCCGCCCCGCGAGGTGGTGCCGGTCAGCACGCCGTTGCTGACCACTTGGGTGCCGTCCGGCACCCGCACCGAGACGTCGAAGCTCGCCTTGTCGCTCGGGTGGTCGTTGCTGGGGAACCACCAGCCCGCCGAGACCGGTTCGCCCGCCACCACCGCGCCGTCCGGGGTGCGGCGCCAGGCGGTGTAGCCGCCGTACTTCTGCACGGTCGACGGCACGTCCGCGTAGCGCACCACCACGGTGATCTCCGTGCCCCTGGCCAGCGGCCGGGCCGGGGTGACCTCCAGCTCCTGGTCGCCGCTGGTGGCGAAGGCGGCGGGCCGCCCGTCCACCCGGACCTCGGAGACGTTCAGTGCGAAGTCGAGGTTGAACCGCGAGAGGTCCTGGGTGGTGGTGGCCCGGATGATGGTGGTACCCGCCAACTCGTCGGTGGCGGGCCGGTAGTCGAGCCGGATGTCGTAGTGCGAGACCCGGTAGCCGGCGTTGCCGAGCGTCGGGTAGTACGGGTCCCCCAGGCCGTCCGCGCCCGGGTGGAACCCGGACGCCGAAGCGGGAACGGTCAACAGCAGGCTCAGGGCGCCGACGGCGGCGACGGTCCATCTCTTGCGCACGTGGTCCTCCAGAGATCACCAGGACGATCGGGTCCCGTCGATTCCTGTCCCCCCGTACCCCGCCCATGCCCCGTCGGCGGGAACTCCCCGAGAAAAGGCCAATGATCCTGATGGATCATCAATCAACTTCATAAATAAGGAAGTTGGCGGACATCAGGCCGCCGACACACCCGCCCGCCGAGGGCGGAGAAGCACCGCCGCACTCCAGTCGGACCAACCGGCGGGGGGCCGCCCGGTCGGTGCGGTCGGGGCATGCTACCCTGTCCGACAGTCATACGGTCCGCCGGGCTTCCGCTGTCTGGATACGCCCCCACCCGTAACGGAGTTACTCCATGCTGCCCTCGCGCGTGCCCGCGAGCGTTTCGGCTGTGCCCGAACGCGCCGCACCCCGCCGGATCCCGTCGTCCGTCCCCTGTGTGACATAGCCGCAGGCGTTCCTTCCCCGGCCTCCGGGGACATCTGATTTCCAGGACATTCGAGCGGTGAGCCGTGCTGCGGACCAGGTCCGTACGTCGGCTCCGGCTATCCGGCATCGTGCACTGCCCGCGTTCGGCGCCCCTGCGCGCCGACCTGCGCGGCCTCTCCAGAAGGACTTCCGTGCTGTCCGTCTACTCCGTCATCGGCTCCGTCATCGGCTCCGTCGTCATCGCCGCCTCGACCACCGTCTGCACCGTCGTCCGGGCCCGGACGACCCGGCAGATCGCCAGCGCGGCGCTCGCCGGCTCCGACCCCAAGGACCGGCCCGAGATCCTCAAGGCCCTGCCCAAGTGAGCGGGGCCGCTTTCCCCACCGTCTGTTTTGTTACTGTCTCATAGCCGGTCGCCCCATGGAGTCCACCCCGGCAGCGAGGAGGAGAGAGATGCTGCACCGCGGTCCCGTGTCCCTCCTGGCCGCACACGCCCTCTCCGGAACCCTCCCGCCGACGTTGGCGCAGAACTTCCTGCACCTCCACGGGTTCCGGCCGGCCCCGGCCCACCAGCGCTTGTGGGAGCTCGGGCTCCCCGGGATGCTGGGCCTGCTCCTGGAGGCCGGTCTCGGCCAGGTCGAGGCGCTGGTCGAGTACGGTCTGCCCCTGACCAGCCGGGCGGCCGACCTCGTCTTGGCCGGGGTCCATCCGGTCACGGGCGATCCGTCCTACGTGGTGGTGGAGCTCAAGGCGTGGAGCAGCGCGCTCGCGGAGGACGGCGAGCCGCTGCTGTGCCGCGTCGACGCGTACACCCGGCCGGTGCTGAACCCGATCGAGCAGGTCCGCGGCTACTGCGACTACCTGGTCTCCTCCAACGGGGCGCTCGCCGACCACCCGGAGCGGGTGTCCGGCGCGGCCTTCCTGTACAACGCGACGGAGCACGGGGTCCAGGCCCTCTACGAGGCGCCGCAGGACGAGTACGGCCGGCTGTTCACCGCCGAGCGCCGCGGGGAGTTCGTCGCGTACCTGCGCTCGAAGTTGGAGCCGGTTCCCGGCACGGAGGCGGCGGACCAGTTGCTCGCGGGCAAGGTCGCCCCGTCCAAGCAGTTGATGGCGGTCGCCGCCGAAGAGGTCCGCGAGCGCGAGCAGTTCGTCCTGCTGGACGAGCAGCGGGTCGCCTACGAGGTGGTGCTGCGGGCGGTGCTCCGGGCGCAGCAGGCCGATCGCAAGCAGGTGGTCGTCGTCACGGGCGGTCCGGGCACCGGGAAGAGCGTGATCGCGCTGTCCCTGCTGGGCGAGCTGTACCGGCGCGGCATCACGGCCTTCCACGCGACCGGGTCCAGCTCGTTCACCACCACGATGCGCCGGGTCGCCGGGGCCCGGAAGCGCCAGGTCCAGGACCTGTTCAAGTACTTCAACAGCTTCATGACCGCCGAGCGCAACGGGATCGACGTGCTGATCTGCGACGAGGCCCACCGGATCCGGGAGACCTCGGCGAACCGCTACACCCGGGCCGACCAGCGCACCGGCAAGCCGCAGATCGAGGAGTTGATCGACGCCGCCCGGGTGCCGGTGTTCCTGCTGGACGAGGGCCAGGCGGTCCGGCCGGGTGAGCTGGGCACCGTGGCGCAGATCAGGGCCGCCGCCGCGGTGAAGGGCCTGGAGTGCCGGGTGATCGAACTGGACACCCAGTTCCGCGTCGGCGGCAGCGACGCCTACCTGCGCTGGGTGGTGCGCCTACTCGGTCTGGAGCCCGGCGGGCCCGTCGACTGGGAGCCCGACGGCAAGGTCGCCCTGGAGGTCGTGGACACCCCGCAGGAGTTGGAGGCGTTCCTCGAAGCCCGGCACGCGGAGGGCTACGGCGCCCGCATGACGGCCGGGTTCTGCTGGAAGTGGACCACCAAGGTCGCCCCGGGCGAACCGCTCCCGCTCGACGTGCGGATCGGCGACTGGGCCCGCCCGTGGAACGTCTACGGCGACCGCTCGGTCGCCGGTGCGCCCCCGGCCGCGCTGTGGGCCACCGACCCGGCCGGCTTCGGCCAGGTCGGCTGTGTGTACACCGCCCAGGGTTTCGAGTACGACTGGAACGGCGTCATCCTCGGGCCGGACCTGGTCTGGCGGACCGACCGCTGGGTCGCCGACCGGGCCTCCTCCCAGGACCCCGCACTCCGCCGCTCCATCAGCGACACCGACCTCGACCGCCTGATCCGGAACACCTACAAGGTGCTGCTCACCCGCGGCATGATCGGCACGGTCGTCTACTCGACGGACCCGGAGACCCGGGCCAAACTGCGCGAACTGGTCGGCGGGCAGCGGGCGGAGCGGACCGAGGCGGGCCGGATCGAGGCGGGGAAGGCCCACCGCGGCTGAGCTCCGTCCGTCGCCCGCCGACCGTCGGCGGTCAGCCGGTGGTCAACGGGGCCGGGTACGGTCGGGGCTCGCCGCGGAAGACCTGTGCGGCGTGCCATTCCCGGTGCCGGTCGGCGACCGGGGAAATGCCCGGCTGCGGGCCGGTGACCGGCTGTCCGGTCAGGGCGAGCACCTGCTGCCGGCTGGCCTCGCTGCGGCCGACGAAGTGCCGGGAAACCAGGACGCGGTGCCCCTCCCCCAGGCCCAGCACGCCCTTGTCGAAGAGCTTGTGATGCAGGGAGCACAGGCACAGGCCGTTGTCGACCTCGTCCGGCCCGTCGTAGGACCACCACCGCACGTGCGCGGCCTCCAGCCCGACCGCGCTCGTACCCAGCATCCCGTCGTAGCCGCAGAACGCGCACTGGAACTCGTAGGCGGTGAGCACGAGTTCACGCATCCGCCGGTCCCGCTGCCGCCGCACCGCCCGCTCCCGCCCACCTGGAACACCGCCCCGCACGTCCTCGGTGTCGGCCAGCTCCAGGTCGAGCCCGACGGCCTCGCACAGGTCGGTGTGCAGCGACGGCGGGAAGTGGAAGTCCAGCAGCACCCGCGCCAGCCGTCCCAGCAGCGCGGGCTCCTTCCGCAGCGCGGCCCGCAGCTCCGGTGCGAGCCTCCCGGTCGCGCCGCTGGAGCGCAGGACGCCCACACCGCTCCCGGGGCTCCCGGGTCCCCGGTCGGTCCTGACCTCCCAGACGCCGTCGCTGACCAGGTGGTGGAAGGGGTAGGCGGGGGTGGTCGGACGGGACGGCCCGTACTCCTCCAGCAGCCGATTCAGCTCCCCCTCGACCGCGCTGTACCGCAACTCGGCGTCGGCGTCCCGCTGGTAGCTGCCCAGCGCGTACAGCAGCAGCAGTGGTTTGTGCGGTGCTCGGACACCGCTGCTCGTCCACCGTCTCAGCTTCGACACCCGCTCCGACCAGTCCACAGCGGTCCAGCGTATGCCAGGGCTCAGTGGTCGGCCGGGGGAACGGGCAGGGCCAGTTCGACGTCCTGGCGGGTGCCCCAGCCGGTGCGCGCGCAGGTCAGGGCCCCGTACCACTTGAGCGCCCGCAGGACGGTCATCCCCCACAGCAGGGTCAGCGGGGCGAGGGCGAGGACCGCCAGTTGGCGGCGGAGCGGGTGGCCGTGCCGGCGGACGGTGAGGTAGCGCAGCGCCTCGACGTAGGAGATGACGGTCGGCACCACGAGGAGCAGCCACAGCGGCACGCCGACCGTGAACGGCTGCCACAGGAACAGCCACAGGAACAGGACGCCGCCGGTGGCGGCGGTGAACAGGTGCGCGGCCTGCAGCCAGAACGCGTAGCCGGTCAGCGGCAGGTAGCGCAGGCGCCAGCAGGTGCGGATCGCGGAGCCGCGCATCCAGCGCAGCTGCTGGCGCAGGTGGTGGTCGAGCGTCTGGGGCATCGCGGCGAGCCCGAGGGCGCTGGGCTGCTGCACCGTGCGGCCGCGCAGTTTGGCGAACAGCGTCAGCATCGAGTCGTCGGAGAAGACCACGGGGCGGCCCAGGAAGGTCTCGCCCAGGTAGGCGCGGGCGTGCTCGCGGACCACCGCCGCCCGGTACGCGGCCAGCACGCCGGTGTTGACCAGGACCGAGCCCAGCACGGACTGGGCGGAGCGCTCGTTGAGCTGCCAGACGGTCATGTAGAGGTCGGTGCAGCGGGTCAGCAGGTTCTCGTCCGCGTTGGCGGCCAGCACCACCCCGGCCACCGACTGGACCCGCGGGTCCGCGAAGGGCTGCAGCAGCTCGGCGACGGCCTCGGTGTCCAGGTCGGTGTCCGAGTCGATGGTGAGGAAGAAGTCCGCCTCCGGGGCCCGTCCGGCGGCGAGGAGCTGGGCCGCGCGCTTGCCCCGGTTGGGGGTGCGCTGCCAGCTCACCGCCACGCCCGCGTCCCGGCAGGCCGCCCGGAACCACTCCCGTTCGCGCCGGTAGTCGACCTTGCTGCCGTCGTCGACCACGTGCACGGCGTCGGGCGGGCGGCTCTGCGCCAGCAGCGAGGCCAGGCAGCGCCGCAGCCAGCCCGGGTCCTCGTTGAAGACCGGCACCAGGACCGCGACGTGCGCGCGGTCCAGCGCGGCCTGCCCGGCGGGGTCGGCGCGGTGCGGGCGCTCGCAGTACGCCAGCACCGTCCGCCAGGCGAGCCAGCCGAACATCGCGGTGTAGAGCGTGCCGAACGCGGGGGCCGCCCCGCCGGGCGGGCCGGACACCGCCTCGACCCGGCGCACCAGCAGGTACGCCCCGGCCAGCACGGTCAGGCCCACGGCCGCCAGGACGCGGCGCGGCAGGGCCGACGCCGGATGGATGCGTGCCACCGGAGGCCCGCCCGCTCAGTCCCGCAGGCTCCGGCCCCGGCGCCACGCCAACCGCAGCGCGAGCACCCCGGCCGCGACCAGGGACAGCGACACCAGCAGCAGCCACTTCTCGGTCAACGCGACTCCGAGCATGCTGATCGTGCCGAGTCCGGTCCCGGCCAGCTGTCGGCCTTCCGACATCGGGGTCCTCCTTCGGGGTTCGCCCGCCGCCCCGGCGCGGGGCGCCACCGCCCCGTCCGCCGGGTGGCCGGGCTCCCCGCCACGCTCCTACACCGCTCCGCCCGGCGGCACGACCCCACGCCGCGGTTCCCCTGCCTGGAGCACACCCGCCCGCGACGCCCCGGCGCCCCGGGCCGACGGGAACGCCCGAACGCCCCGATCCGCCGGGAGCGGACCGGGGCGCCGGGAGCGGACCGGGTGATGCTCTTATGGATGTCAAGCAGCGGTGGTGAGCTGCTCGGCGGTGATTGGTGTGGTGCTGGGTGTGGTCAGGACCTGGTAGATCTCTCGGGCG
>NZ_JBSGET010000028.1:0-67224 GCF_053603035.1 Kitasatospora sp. NPDC004272
GGCCGGAGCGGCCGAGCCGACCCTGCTCAGCCCCGCCGCCCCGGACCGGCGCCCGGCCGTGCCCGCCCGCCTGCCGCTGCTGCTGACCGAGGCGGAGACCACCGCGGTCACCGGCTTCGCCGCCCGCCGCGGCCTGACCGTCAACACCGTCTTCCAGGGCGGCTGGGCGATCCTGCTGGGCCGGCTGGTCGGCCGTCCGGACGTGCTGTTCGGCTCCGTCGTCTCCACCCGCCCGGCCGCGCTGCCCGGGGTGGAGGGCATCGTCGGCCCGTTCCTGAACACCCTGCCGGTCCGGGCCGTGCTGGACCCCGCCGACCGGGTCGACGACTACCTGCAGCGGATCCAGGCCGCCCAGGCCGCGCTGCGCGACTTCGACCACCTGGGGCTGGCCGAGATGCTGGAGGGCAACCCCGCGCTGGCCGGCCTCGGCGAACCCTTCGACACCGCCCTGGTGTTCGAGAACTTCCCGATGGACGGCGCCGCCGACGCCGCGGCCGGCACCGGCCTGCGGATCGAGGAGGTCTCCGCCCACGACGCCCGGCACTACCCGCTCAGCCTGGTGGTCCTGCCGGGCCGGCAGCTGGAGGTGCGCTTCGACTACGCCCCCGACCTGCTGACCGGGGAGCAGGTCGCGGTGATCGCCGACCGGTTCCGCCGGCTGCTGCTCGACCTGGCGGCCGGGACCGCCGAACGGCTGGGACACCTGGACGTCCTGACCGAGGACGAGGCCGGCCTGCTGCGCAAGTGGAACGACACCGCCCGCCCGGCCACCGGGGCGATCCGCGCCGGAGTGGTCGAGCGGGTGCGCGAGTTCGCCCGGAGCACCCCGGCCGCGCTCGCGGTGAGCGACGGGCGCACCGCCGCCTCCTACTCCTCGCTGGTCCACCGGGCCGACGAACTCGCCACCGCGCTGGCCGCCGACGGGGTCGGCCCGGACACCCTGGTCGGCGTCCTGGCCGACCCCGGGACCGCCTTCGTTGGTGCGGTGCTGGGCGTGCTGCAGAGCGGCGCGGCCTACCTGCCGCTGGACGTGCACGCGCCGCCGGCCCGGACCGCCGCGCTGCTCGCCGACGCCGGCGTCCGGCACCTGCTGGTCGGCCCCGGACAGCAGGAGCTGGCCGCCGGGCTGACCGCCCCGGGCACCGGCCCCGCCCCGCGGCTTCGGCCGCTGACCGGGGAGTTCACCGCCGGAGCCGTCCCGCTCGACGGGCTGGCCGCGCCGCTGGGCGGACCGGACGACCTCGCCTACGTGATCTTCACCTCCGGCTCCACCGGCAAGCCCAAGGGCGCGATGGTGCACCGCGCCGGGATGGCCAACCACCTGCTCGCCAAGGTCGAGGACCTGGACCTGGCCGCGGGCGACACGGTGGTGCAGAACGCGCCGGTCACCTTCGACGTGTCGGTCTGGCAGATGCTCGCCCCGCTGCTGGTCGGCGGCACCGTTCGGGTGGTCGACCGGGCGACGGCGGCCGACCCGGACGCGCTGTTCGCGGTGGCCGCGGCCGACCGGGGCGCGGTGCTGGAGGTGGTGCCCTCGCTGCTGCGGGCCGCCCTGGACGCCTGGGACGCGGCCGGCACCGCCCCCGCCGCCGGCCCGCTGCGGCGGCTGATGGTGACCGGCGAGGCGATGCCGCCGGACCTGTGCCACCGCTGGTGGGCGCGCCACCCGGAGGTCCCGCTGGTCAACGCGTACGGGCCGACCGAGTGCTCGGACGACGTCACGCACGCCGTGCTGCGGCCGGGCGACGAGGTGGACGTCCGGGTGCCGATCGGCGCGCCGGTGCGCAACACGAGCCTGCACGTGCTGGGCGACGACCTGCGCCCGGTGCCGCTGGGCACGGTCGGCGAGCTGTACGTGGGCGGCGCGGGCGTCGGGCGCGGCTACCTGCACGACCCGGTCAGGACCGCCGCCGCGTTCGTCGCCGACCCGCACGAGCCCGGCGCGCGGATGTACCGCACCGGCGACCACGTCCGGTGGCGCCCCGACGGGCAGCTGGAGTTCGTCGAGCGCCGCGACCACCAGGTCAAGGTGCGCGGCCACCGGATCGAGCTCGGCGAGGTCGAGGCCGCGCTGCGCGCCCTGCCCCGGGTCACCGACGCCGCGGTCACCGCGGTCCGGGACCGCTCGGGGGCCACCCGGCTGGTCGGGTACCTGGTCGGCGGCGGCGACCCGGCCGCCGTGCGGGACGAGCTGGCCCGGGTGCTGCCCGACCACCTGGTGCCCACCGCCTGGGTGTCGCTGCCGGCGCTGCCGCTGACCGCGCACGGCAAGGTCGACCGCAAGGCGCTGCCCGAGCCCGGGCCCGACCGGGCCGCGCCCGCCGCCGGCCTGCGGCCGGCCACCGAGGAGCAGCGGGTGCTGTGCGAGGTGTTCGCCGAGGTGCTCGGCCTGGCCGAGGTCGGCGTCGACGACAACTTCTTCACCCTGGGCGGCGACTCGATCAGCTCGATCCGGGTGGCCGCCCAGGCCAGGGCCCGCGGCCTCGGGATCACCCCCCGGGACGTCTTCGGGCACCGCACCCCCGCCGCCCTGGCGGTGGCGGCGGCCGCCGCCGCGCCGGCCGAACCGGCCCGCGCCGCCGCGCCGGCCCCGCTGCTGGAGCTGAGCGAGGACGAGATGGACGAACTCGACATCGAGCTGGAGTCATGATGGGACGCACCGAGGGACGAGGGCGCACGAGCGAGTTCCTGCCGCTCTCACCGCTGCAGCAGGGCTTCGTGTTCCACGCCGACTTCGTCGGGCGGGACGTCGACGTCCACGTGCTGCAACTGGTCGCCGACCTCGCCGGGGACCTGGACGCCGGGCGGATGCGGGCGGCCCTGGCCGGCCTGCTGGAGCGGCACGCCGGACTGCGGGCCTGCTTCCGGGCCCGCCGCTCCGGCGAGACGGTGCAGGTGGTGCCCGCCGCCGTCGAACCGCTCTGGCGGGAGCACGACCTGTCCGCCACGGCCGAGGGCGAGCGCGCCGCGGCCCTGGAGCGGCTGACCGAGGCCGACCGGGCCGAGCCGTTCGACCTCACCCGGCCCCCGCTGCTGCGCGCCACCCTGGTGCGGCTCGGCGGCGACCGGCTGCGCCTGCTGCTGACCGTCCACCACATCGTGCTGGACGGCTGGTCGATGCCGCTCCTGCTGGACGAGCTCTTCACCCGGTACGCGGGCGGCCCGGCGCCGACCGCCCCCCTCCCGCACCCGCGCGAGTACCTGGCCTGGCTGGGCCGGCAGGACCGCACGGCGGCCCGGGCGGCCTGGCGGGCGGCCCTGGCCGGCGTCGAGGAGCCCACCCACACCGTCCCGCCGGACCCCGCCAGGGCCGCGCTGCTGCCCCGGACGGCGGTCACCGCGCTCGCCGAGGCCGACACCGCCCGGCTGGCCGAGTGGGCCCGCGGCCGCCAACTCACCCTGGGCACCGTGGTGCAGGGCTGCTGGGGCCTGCTGGTCGGCCAGCTGACCGGCCGCGCCGACGTGCTCTTCGGCGTGGTCGACTCCGGCCGCCCCGCCGAGCTGCCCGGCGTCGAGTCGATGGTCGGCATGTTCGCCAACACGCTGCCCACCCGGCTGCGGCTGGACCCGGCCCGGATGGTGGCGCAGCTGCTCGCGGACTTCCAGGACCAGCAGGCCGAACTGCTCCCGCACCGCCACCTGGGCCTCGCCGAGATCCAGGAACTGGCCGGGCACGGAAGCCTGTTCGACACCGCGGTGATGTTCCAGAACTACCCGATGCCCGCGGCGACCGCCTTCACCGAGCTGACCGGCCTGACCCTGCACGGCTCCGAGATCCGCAACGCCACCGAGTTCCCGCTGAGCCTGGTCGCCCTGCCCGGCCGGGAGCTGGAACTCCGCGTCCAGTACCGCCCGGACCTGTTCGAGGACGCCGAGGCCGAACGGCTCGCCCACCGGCTGGCCGCCCTGCTCGGCCGGATCGCCGCCGCGGCCGACCTCCCGCTCGCCCGGCTCGACCTGCTGGCCCCCGCCGAACGGGACGAGGTGCTGCACGCCCGCAACCGCACCGGGGCGCCCGCCCCCGCCGCGCTGCTGCCCCGGCTGCTCGCCGACCGGGCCGCCGCCGGGCCCGGCGCCGTCGCGGTCCAGTACGGCGACGAGCTGCTGACCGCCGGCGACCTGCACGCGCGGGCCAACCGGCTGGCCCGCCAGCTGATCGACCGCGGCACCCGGGTCGGCAGCGTGGTCGGTCTGGCCCTGCCGCGCTCCACCGACCTGGTGGTGGCCGCCCTCGCGGTGCTCAAGACCGGCGCCGCCTACCTCGCCATCGACCCCGACCACCCGGCGGACCGGATCGCCCACATGCTCGCCGACGCCGCCCCCGGCGTCCTGCTGAGCACCTCGCCCACCCTCGCCGGACTGGGCCGGACGGGCACCGTGCTGCTGCTGGACGACCCGGTGGCCGAGGCCGAGCGCGCCCTGCTCCCCGACCACGAGCTCACCGACGCCGAACGCGGCGCCCCGCTCGACGCCGCGCTGCCCGCCTACGTGATCTACACCTCCGGCTCCACCGGCCGGCCCAAGGGCGTCGTCGTCCCGCACGGCGCGTTCGTCAACCTGGTCGACGACATGTGCCGCCGGCTGGAGGTCACCGAGGACGACCGCTTCCTCGCGGTGACCACCTTCGGTTTCGACATCGCGATGCTGGAGCTCTTCGTCCCGCAACTGGCCGGCGCCCGGCTGCTGCTGGCCGACCGGGCCACCGCGGTCGACCCGGCCGCCCTGGCGGCGGCCGTCACCACCGGCCGGGCCACCCTGATGCAGGCCACCCCGAGCCACTGGCAGGCCCTGGTGGCCACCGCCCCCGAGAGCCTGGCCGGGCTGCGGGTGCTGGTCGGCGGCGAGGCGCTGCCCGAACCCCTGGCGGCCGAGCTGAGCCGCCGCGCCGCCGCCGTGTTCAACGTCTACGGGCCCACCGAGACCTGCATCTGGTCGACCGCCGAGCGGCTGGACGGCACCCGGGCCGGCGCCCCGCCGATCGGCCGCCCGATCGCCAACACCCGGGTGTACGTGCTGGACGCCGCGCTGCGCCCGGTGCCGGTCGGCGCGGTCGGCGAGCTCCACATCGCCGGCACCGGCCTGGCCCACGGCTACCTGAACCGGCCCGCGCTGAGCGCCGAGCGCTTCGTCGCCGACCCGTACGGCGCCCCCGGCACCCGGATGTACCGCACCGGCGACCTGGTCCGCTGGCTCCCCGACGGCGCGCTGGACTACATCGGCCGGACCGACCACCAGGTCAAGGTGCGCGGCTACCGGATCGAGCTCGGCGAGATCGAGAGCGTGCTGGCCTCCCGGCCCGAGGTCGAACGGGCCGTCGTGACGGCCCGCGAGTTCGCCCCCGGCGACACCCGGCTGGTCGCCCACCTGGTGGCCGCGCCCGGGGCCGGGGCGGACACCGCGGCGGTCCGCGAGGGCGTCCGCGGCACGCTGCCCGAGTACATGGTCCCCGCCGCGTTCGTCTGGCTGGACGCCTTCCCGCTCAACCCCAGCGGCAAGGTGGACCGCGGGCGGCTGCCCGCCCCCGACCTGGCGGCGGCCGCCGGCCGGGAGGCCGCCGACCCGGTCGAGGAGATCCTCTGCGGGCTGTTCGCCGACGTCCTGGGCCTGGCCTCGGTGGGCGCCGAGGACCACTTCTTCGAACTCGGCGGGCACTCCCTGCTGGCCACCCGGCTGGCCGGCCGGGTGCGCGGCGCGCTCGGCGCCGAGATGTCGGTGCGCACCCTGTTCGAGCACCCCACGCCCGCCGGGCTGGCCGCCCGCCTGGACACCGCCGCGGCGGCCCGCCCGCCGCTGCGGGCCGGCGACCGGCCGGACTTCCTGCCGCTGTCGCACACCCAGCGCCGGCTCTGGTTCGTCAACCGGCTCGACCCGGCGGCCGGCGGCTACCACGTCCCGCTGGCCGCCCACCTGGACGGCCCGCTGGACCTGGTCGCGCTGCGCGCCGCCCTGGGCGACCTGACGGACCGGCACGAGATCCTGCGCACCGTCTTCCCCGACCTCGGGGACGAACCGGGCCAGGTCGTGCTCCCCGCCGAGCGCTCCCGCCCCGCGCTCGAACCGGAGCCGGTGAACGGCGCCGACCTGGAGCGGCGGCTGACCGAGGAGGCCGACCGGACCTTCGACCTCTCCCGCGACCTGCCGCTGCGGGTGCGGCTGTTCGCGGTCGGCCCGCAGGAGCACGTGCTGCTGCTGGTCGTCCACCACATCGCCTTCGACGGCTGGTCGACCCCGGTGCTCGCCGAGGACCTGGCCCTCGCCTACCGGGCCCGGACCTCCGGCACCCTGCCCGACTGGGAGCGGCTCCCGCTCCAGTACGCCGACTTCGCGCTCTGGCAGCAGCGGATGCTGGGCGCCGAGGACGACCCCGACAGCCTGCAGAACACCCAACTGGCCTACTGGACCGAGGCGTTGCGCGGCCTCCCGGAGGAACTCGGCCTGCCGCTCGACCACCCGCGCCCGCCGATCGCCGGCTACCGGGGCGACGTGGTCCGGTTCGCCGTCCCCGCCGACCTGCACGGCCGGCTGGTGCGGCTGGCCCGCGCGTCCGGGGTGAGCCCGTTCATGGTGGTCCAGGCCGCGCTGGCCACCACGCTGGGCCGGCTCGGCGCGGGCGCCGACGTCCCGATCGGCGTGCCGGTCGCCGGCCGCTCCGACGAGGCGCTGCACCCGATGGTCGGCTTCTTCGTCAACACCCTGGTGCTGCGCACCGACCTCGGCGGCGACCCCACCTTCGAGCAGCTGCTGCACCGCGTCCGCGACGCCGACCTGGCCGCCTTCCAGCACCAGGACCTGCCGTTCGAACGGCTGGTGGACGCGCTCGCCCCGGTCCGCTCGCTCGCCCGGCAGTCGCTGTTCCAGGTGATGCTGGCCTTCCAGAACACCGAGGCCCCCCGGTTCGAACTGCCCGGCCTGCGGTCCTCCTTCCGGGAGACCGGGAGCACCGCCGCCAAGTTCGACCTGGTCTTCGAGTTCACCGAGCGGGGCCCCGGCGAGGAGCTGTCCGGCCGGCTGGAGTTCGCCACCGAGCTGTACGAGCGCCCCACCGCCGAGCGGATGGCGGCCCGCTTCCTGCGGCTGCTGGAGGCGGCCGTCGACGCCCCCGGGACGGCGCTGAGCGACCTGCCGGTGCTCGACGAGGCCGAGCGGCGGCAGATCCTGGACGAGTGGGCCGTCCCGCCCGTCCCGCCCGCCGCCCCGACCGGCGCCACCGTGCCCGAGCTGTTCGAGGGCTGGGCGGCCCGCCGCGGCGAGCACCCCGCGTTCGTCTCCGCCGACGGCACGCTCAGCTACCGGGAACTGGACGCCCGGGCCAACCGGCTGGCCCGCGAACTCGCGGACCTGGGCGCCGGCCCCGGGGCGGTCGTCGCCCTGATGCTGCCCCGCTCCGAGGAACTGCTGGTCGCCCTGCTGGCCGTGCTCAAGTCCGGCGCCGCCTACCTGCCGGTCGACCCCGCCTACCCGGCCGACCGGATCACCCACATGCTCGCCGACGCGGACGCCCGGCTGCTGCTCACCTCGACCGGGCTGCTCGCCGCCGGCGCGCTGCCCGCCGAGGCCGCCGGCCGGGCCGCCGCCGTGCCGCTGGACGACCCGGCCACCGCGGCCCGGGTGGCCGGCCGCTCCCCGGAGCCGCTCACCGACCGGGAGCGCCGCCGGCCGCTGCACGACCGCCGGCCCGCCTACGTGATCTACACCTCCGGCTCCACCGGCAAGCCCAAGGGCGTGCTGGTCGCGCACCGCACGGTGGCCGAGCTGACCGCCGACCACCTGCGGCGGTTCGCGATCGGCCCCGACACCCGGGTGCTGCAGTTCGCCACCTTCAGTTTCGACGCGGCGGTCTGGGAGCTGTGCTGCTCGCTGCTGGCCGGCGCCACCCTGGTGCAGGTCCCCGACGAGCGGCGGGCCGGCCTGCCGCTGGCCGACTTCATGACCGAGCAGCGGATCAACCTCTGCCTGCTGCCGCCGGTGGTGGTGGCGGCCTTCCCCGCCGAGGCCGCCCTGCCCGCGGACCTGGTGATGACGGTCGGCGGCGCGGCGCTCCCCGCCGAGCTGGTCGACCGCTGGGGCCGGGCCGTGCAGCTGCACAACATCTACGGCCCGACCGAGACCACCGCGGTCTGCACGGTCAGCGACCCGGTCACCGCGGGCCGCCCGCCGATCGGCCGCCCGCTGGCCGGCCACCGCGCGTACGTGCTGGACGCCGCGCTGCGCCCGGTGCCGGTCGGCGCGGTCGGCGAGCTCTACCTGGGCGGCACCGGCCTGGCCCTCGGCTACCTGAACCGGCCCGCGCTGAGCGCCGGGCGCTTCGTCGCCGACCCGTACGGCGCCCCCGGCACCCGGATGTACCGCACCGGCGACCTGGTCCGCTGGCTCCCCGACGGCACGGTGGACTACATCGGCCGGACCGACCACCAGGTCAAGGTGCGCGGCTACCGGATCGAGCTCGGCGAGATCGAGAGCGTGCTGCTGGAGCACCCGCTGGTCGACCAGGCCGTGGTGGTGGCCCGGGAGGACCACCCGGGCCTGCAGACCCTGGTCGGCTACCTGGTGCCCGTGCCGCGGGCCGCGGTCGACCACGCCGAGGTGCGCAGCCGGCTGGCCCTGCGGCTGCCCGACTACATGGTGCCGCCGATCCTGATCACCCTGCCGGAACTGCCCGTGACGGTGAACGGCAAGCTCGACCGGGAGGCCCTGCCGGCCCCCGACCGGACGGCCGGAGCCGGCCGGGCCCCGCGGACCCCGACCGAGCGGACGCTCGCCGCCGCCTTCGCGGAGGTGCTCGGCCGCGAGTCGGTCGGCGCCGAGGAGGACTTCTTCGCGCTGGGCGGCAACAGCATCGGCAGCGTCCAGCTGATCGCCCGGGCCGCCAAGAGCGGACTGCGGCTGGCCGTGGCGGAGGTCTTCACCCAGCGCACCGTCGCCGCGCTGGCCGCCCTGCTGGACCACCGGGGCGAGCAGCCGGGCGGCGCCGCCCACCTGGTCGGGCAGCTGCGCGAGAGCGGCCTGGCCGACGACCCGGACCCGTTCGGCCCGGTGCTGCCGATCCGCCCGACCGGCGAACTGCCGCCGCTGTTCTGCGTGCACGGCGGACTCGGCACCAGCCTGCCCTACCTGGGGCTCAGCGGGTACCTCGACGAACGGCGGCCGGTCATCGGCCTCCAGGCGCCGCAGGTCAGCGGCGGCACGCCGGCCGGGAGCATCGAGGAGCAGGCCGACGAGTACCTGGCCCGGATCCGCGCGATCCAGCCGCACGGCCCCTACCACCTGCTCGGCTGGTCCTTCGGCGGGCTGCTGGCCCACCAACTGGCGGTGCGGCTGCGGGCCGAGGGCGAGGAGGTGGCCTACCTGGCCAACCTGGACGCCTTCCCGTACGACCGGGCGCTCGACGGCGAGATGCCGGGCCGCGAGGGACTGCTGACCAGCTTCCTGGAGTACCTCGGGGAGGAGCAGGCCGCGGCCGCCGCGGACGCGCTCGACACCGCCGCCGTCGCCCGGGTGCTGTCCCGGCACGGCGGACCGTTCGCCAGCCTCACCGAGGCGGACGTGGAACGGCTCGTCGAGGTCATGCGCCACCACGTGGAACTCGCCGAACGCTTCACCCCGGGCCGCTTCGACGGCGAGATGACGCTGTTCGTGGCGACGGCCGGCCGCACCGCCGGCGAGCGGGCCGACGCCCCCGGGCGCTGGGCCCCGCACGTGGCGGGCGGCGTGGTGGTCCACGGGATCGACCACGCCCACGAATACCTGATGCACCCGGCCCCGCAGGCCGAGATCGGCGCCCTCGTCGACGCCGGACTGCGCCGGTCGGCCCGGAACCCCCGCTCGGAAAGGACCCCATGAGCACTCTCGCCCCGGGACCGCTCGCCGCGGCCCCGATCGGCGGCTCCGCCGTCGAGACCCTCGCCCTGGCCGGACGCCGGCTGCGCCACCTGCGCCGGGCCCCCGGCCGGCTGATCGGCGTCGTGCTCAACCCGATGGTGATGCTGCTGGCCGTCGGCTACCTGTTCAAGAACGCGATCAAGGCCCCGGCCGGCGGCAGCTACCAGGAGTACCTGATGGCGGGCATCGCCATGCAGGTCGGCCTGGCCAGCATCGGCCCGACCGCGATCAGCGTCGCGCTCGACCTCAAGGCCGGCCTGATGGACCGGTTCCGCTCGCTGCCGATCGTGCGCGGCTCGGTGCTGGTGGCGCACGCGGTGGGCGACTTCCTGGTCAGCCTGGCCGTGCTGGCCGTGGTCTGCGCGGCCGGCCTGGCGGTCGGCTGGCGCATCCACGGCAGCCCGTTGTCGGTGCTGGCCGGCTTCGCGGTGGCGGCCGGGTTCGTGATGGCGATGGTCTGGGTGGGGATCACCATCGGGCTGGTGGTGCGGAACATCGAGTCGATCGACTCGATCGGCGCGCTGGTCCTGGTGGTCTGCACCTTCCTGTCGAACGCGGTCTTCCCGGCCGAGGCGATGCCGGCCTGGCTGCACCCGGTGGTCCAGTGGAACCCGATCAGCGCGGTCTCCGACTCCTGCCGCCGCCTCTGGGGCAACCCCTACGTCGCGGACGGCGGTTTCCCGGGCCAGCACCCGCACCTGGTGGCGGTCGTCTGGCTGGTCGTCCTGCTGGTCGGCACCGCCTGGCTGAGCCTGCGCACCTTCCGCCGGGCGGCCGCCTGAGGCCGGCCCGGACCGGCTGACCGGGACGAACCTCCCGGTCAGCCGCCCCGCCGACCGCTCGCGCGGGACCCGGTCGGCGGCGTCCGGCCGGTCCTGGATCCGGCCCTCGTGGTGGACGTCCGACCCGGGAGGCGGTCAGGCGATGACGAAGCCGGGGTGCAGCAGTCCGGCCGGGTCGTGTCTGCGGGCCAGTCGCAGCAGCCGGTCCCGTTGCGCGGCGTCGAACCGGTCCGCGGCGGTACGCCGGTCGGGGCGTCCGAAGGTGAAGTTCGGCGAGCTGCCCAGGGCGTCCGCGGACCAGCCGGCGAACAGTTCGCCGTGCAGCGCCCGCGCCCGCTCCGCGTTCGGCCCGGCCGTCGGGGTGACCGCGCACAGCAGGTACTGCGCCTCGCGGTGGCTGACCGCGTTCGGCACCCCCGGCGGAGCCGACAGCGCCCCTCCGAGGTGGCGGACCGTGAGGACGGAGGGGAGCGGCTGGTCCGGCGCCGAGAGGGCGACGGCGTCGCTGAGGCGCTCCTCGTCGACCACCCGCAGCAGGACGTTGTCGCCGAGGTAGGCGTGCGGCTGGTCCGGCTCACCGAACACGGTGTGCGACTGCTGGTAGGGGATCGTCCGGAGGCTGTCGTGCACGGGCTTCAACGCCCGCAACGGGGCCACGAGTTCGTCGGCCTCCGCGGGCGAGCCGAGGTGGGCGATCTGGACGTGCGCCAGGTGCTGACCGGGGAACCCGAGCGCGGTCAACGCCGAGGTCGTCTCCGGGGGCAGGGCCGCCGTCCAGCGCAACCAGGCGGGCACCACGTCGGGCGTCTTGCGCAGGTCGAACACCAGAGCGCCGCCGACCAGTTCGGCGACCGGCATCAGGGCGATCTCCAACTCGGTCACGATGCCGAAGTTCCCGCCACCGCCGCGGAGCGCCCAGAACAGGTCCGCCTCCTCGTGTTCCGACACCGTCAACAGCGAGCCGTCGGCGGTGACCAGCTCCAGGCGCGTGACGTGGTCGGCGGCGAAGCCGTAGCGGCGGGCCATCAACCCGATGCCGCCACCGAGCGTGTAGGACACGGCGCCGACGCCGGGCAGGCTCCCGGACAGCGGCGCCAGGCCGTGGGGTGCGGCGGCGTCGATCACGTCGCGCCACCGCGCTCCGGCGCCCACCCGTGCGGTGCCGGCGTCCGGGTCGACGTCGACGCCGTCCATCCCCCGCGTCGACACCAGCACGCCCGCGCCGGCCAGCGGTCCGGCGAGTGCGTGCCCGGTGGCCTGGACCGCGATCGGCATGCGGGCGTCCGCGGCGTACCGGACGGCCGCCACCACGTCACCGGCGCCCCGCGCCGCCACCACGAGGGCCGGCCGGTGCTGCTCCCGCAGTTGGAAGCCGGCCCGGTGCCCGTCGTACTCGGCAGAGCCCGGGCGGTGCAGCACCGGCGGTCCGGCGTCGGTCGTGCGGTCACTCATCGCGAGCGCCTTTCTGGATCAGGGGGCGGCTGGGAGCACCCGCCCGGCGAACGGACGGGTCGTCGTCGCGCGGCCACCAGCCTGGCCGGAATATGCGCCGCACCGTGTCGCAATTCCTGTGAAGATCGAGGACGTGACCCCGGACCGCTTCTTCCACCTGATGCTGCTCCTCGAATCGAGGCGGGGTGCCACCACGCAGGAACTCGCCTCCGCGCTCGGGGTGTCGCTGCGCACCATCACCCGGGACCTCAACTGGCTCCGTGACGCCGGCCTGCCGGTGACCGCGCACCGGGGCCGCTTCGGAGGGGTGACCATGGTGCCCGGGTCCGGACTCGACCTCGCGCGACTCACCCCGGACGAGCGTGACCACCTGCTGCTCACCGGGCTGGACGACAAGCAGCGCGCGGAGCTCGACGCCTCGGCCGAGAGCCGCCGCGCGCTCTCCAAGATCGCCGCCGGACGGACGCGTCGGGTTCGTGAACTCCTGCCGCTCACCGAGGTGGTGCACGTGGACAGCCGCCCCTGGGGCCAGGCACGGGCATCCGGCACGGCCCCGGCTTCGCTGATCGGCGCGGTGCGGCGGGGCAGCCGGCTGCGGATCGGGTACGCCAGCGCCCGCTCACCCGCCCCGCGCGACCTGGTCGTCGATCCCTACGGCCTGTTCGCCAAGGCCGGCGTCTGGTACCTCGTCGCCGACTGCGCCCGGGCGCCGCGGATGTACCGGCTGGAACGGATCACGACGTGGAACGAGGTCGACCGGCCACGACGGCTGCGCCCGGACCAGACCCTGGCCACCGTCGCGGCGGCGCTGACGGACCAGTGGGAGCACGACCACTCGGTGGAGGTCAGCGCCACCGTCGACCGGCACCAGATCGGGCGGGCGCAACGCGTCTTCGGCCGACGACTCGTCCTGGGCGACCACGACGACGCCTCCGACGGCCACCGGGTGACGATCCGCTTCCTGCACCTGGAGGACGTCCGGGCACTGCTGCCGTTCGGGAGCGCCGTCACCGTGCACGGCCCCGCCGAGGCCGGGGACCGCCTCCGCGACCTCGCCACCGAACTCGCCCGCCACCACGCGCCGCCGACGTCCTGACCGGAACTCCGGGTGCGTTCCCGCAGTTCACGGAGGAGCCCGCGCCGCCGGCACGTACCGCTCCCGCCGGCGGCCGCCCGGCAGGGCGGTCCTTCGTGCCGCTCGACAACGGCGCCGCTTACCCTTGGCGGGTGCGTACACACATAGTCTGGGACTGGAACGGCACCCTGCTGGAGGACATGGCGGCGGTGGTCGGCGCGAGCAACGCCGCGTTCGCCACGGTGGGGGTCGCGCCGATCACGCTGGAGGAGTACCGGGCGCACTACGAGATCCCGATCCCGCGGTTCTACGAGCGGCTGATGGGCCGGGTGCCGACCGCGCAGGAGTGGCTGGTGCTGGACGACGCGTTCGACGCCGAGTACACGGAGCTGTTCCCCTCCTGCGCCCTGACGGCGGGCGTCGAGGGGCTGCTGTCGCAGTGGGTCGAGGCCGGGCACAGCCAGTCGGTGCTGTCGATGTACGGGCACGAGAAGCTCGTCCCGGCGGTGGACGCGTTCGGGATCACCCGGTAC
Source organism: Kitasatospora sp. NPDC004272 (assembly GCF_053603035.1). Lineage (NCBI taxonomy): Bacteria > Bacillati > Actinomycetota > Actinomycetes > Kitasatosporales > Streptomycetaceae > Kitasatospora > Kitasatospora sp. NPDC004272. The sequence goes on from NZ_JBSGET010000028.1 coordinate 13,722, forward strand.
TTCACCCGGGTGGACGGGCGGCGCGGCGAGTCCGGCGGCCGCAAGGCCGGGCACCTGGCGCTGCACCTGGACGCGCTGGGCGACGGGATCGACCGCGGGCGGACGGTGCTGATCGGGGACGCCGCGGACGACGCCGAGGCGGCGCTGACCGCGGGCATCAAGTCGGTGCTGTACACCGGTGGTTCGCACCCCCGGGAGAAGCTGGCCCACCTCGGCGTGCCGGTGGTGGACTCGCTGGCGGAGGCCGTCGCGCTGGCGGAGGAACTCGCCCGGTAGGCGTGTCACGGCGCGGTGGCGGGGCAGGCGCGGCCAGGGTGGGGGTACGAGCAGGCAGCCCCGCCCCGTCCGTCCAGCCCTAGGGAGCACCCCAGCACCATGCCGATCGACGCGGTCACCACCCTTCCCGTCCCCGTCCGCGAGACGCCCCGCGCGTACGCGCCGGGCAGTGCCGAACGGGCCCGGCTGGTGCGGAGACTGGACGAACTGGCCGGGCGGCACACCTCGCTGCCGATGGTGATCGGCGGGGAGCGCCGGCTCGGCGGCGGCGAGCGGACGGAGCTGGCGCAGCCGCACCACCACGCGGCGAAGCTCGGCGTGCTGGGCGCGGCGACGGCCGCCGACGTGCGGGCCGCGGTGGACGCGGCGCTGGCGGCGGCGCGGGAGTGGCGGGAGCTGTCCTTCGACGACCGGGCGGCGGTGTTCCTGCGGGCCGCGGACCTGCTGGCCGGGCCGTGGCGGGAGACGCTGGTGGCCGCGACCATGCTGGGCCAGTCGAGGACGGTGCGGCAGGCGGAGACCGACGCGGCGTGCGCGCTGGCCGACCGCTGGCGCGGCGACGTGCACGCGGCCCGGCGGCTGCTGGCCGAGCAGCCGTCCTCCGGGCCCGGAGGGTGGAACCGGGCCGACCACCGGCCGCTGGAGGGCTTCGTCTGCGCGATCACCCCGGCCGACTCCACGGCGGACGCCGGGAGCCTGCCGACCGGGCCCGCCCTGCTGGGCAACACCGTGGTGTGGAAGCCCGCGCCCGCCCAGACCCTGGCCGCGCACCTGACGATGCTGCTGCTGGAGGAGGCGGGGCTGCCGCCGGGGGTGGTCAACCTGGTCACCGGCGACGGGCAGGCGGTCGGCGAGGTGGCGCTGCGCGACCCGGCGCTGGCCGGGCTGCACTTCGCGGGTTCGGCCGCGGCGTTCCGGCGGCTGTGGCGGGAGATCGGGGTGAACGTCGCCCGCTACCGCGGCTTCCCGCGGCTCGCCGGTGCGACCGGCGCCGGCGGGGACTTCCTGCTCGCCCACCCCTCGGCCGATCCGGCGGCGGTGCGCACCGCGCTGCTCCGCGGCGCCTTCGAGCACCAGGGCCAGGGGCGGTCGGCGCTGTCCCGGGCGTACCTGCCGCGCGGCCTGTGGCGGCTGATCCGGGACGACCTGCTGGGCGAGGTGGACGAACTGCCCGTCGGCGACGTCACCGACCTGGGCAACTTCATGGGCGCGCTGATCGACGAGCGGGCGTTCACCGCCGCCGTCGACGCGATCGGGCGGGCCGGGGCCGACCCCGGGGTGCAGCTGCTGGCGGGCGGCCAGCACGACGGCGCGATCGGCTGGTTCGTCCGGCCCACCGTGCTGCTCGGCGGCACCGACCGGTACGGCGGGTGCGCGGGGCCGCTGCTCGCGGTCCGGGTGTACGAGGACGCCCGCTGGGAGGAGGCGCTGGAGCTGGTCGCCGCCGACGTCCCGGACGCCCGGCCGTCCGGCGCGGTGTTCGTGCGGGAGCGGCCGGCGCTGGTCCGGGCGGTGGAGCGGCTGCGCTTCGCCGCGGGGGACCTGCGGGTCAACGGGGAGCCGTCCGGCGGCGCGGCGGCCCCGGACCCGGGGTGCTGGACGTCCGCCCGTTCGATCGGCGAGGCGTTCACCCCGCCGACGGACTACGTCCACCCGCACATGGAGTGGTCACCCGAATGACGGACACCCCAGCTGGGAGGCGTTGGACAAGGTGTCCAGGAAGGCCCCTTCCTCCTGCGGGATTGCTCCTCCGTGTCCCCTGACACCTTCGTTTCGTCAGGCTAGGCTGACGACGTCGCCGGTTATCGGTCAGGCAGGCCAAACGTGCTGTCGTACCCGGGCGGAACGCGACTCATGCGTGCCTTGAGCGCTTTTCACCCCTCGTGTACGGGAGGATTGCCGACGGGGCCCGGCGGTGCACCCACAGCCATCACCGAGTCACGCAACGGCGCGCGACAGGAGCCAAACAGCCATGCAGACCAAGCTGGACGCAGCCAAGGCCGACCTGCTCAGGAAAGCAGCAGCAGCCGCTGAGAACAGCCAGGTGGGGGGAGCGGCGCCGGGGGAGGGCCTGAGCAACGGTGCTCTGGCCGCTTACCTGCACCACTACTACCTCCACACCGCCCCCGAGGACGTGATCAACCGGGACCCGGTGGACGTGTACGGGGCCGCGGCCTCCCACTACCGGCTGGGCCTGAAGCGCCCGCAGGGCACCGCCGAGGTCCGGGTGCACACCCCGACCGTCGAGGAGAACGGCTGGTCCTGCGGCCACACCGTGGTCGAGGTGGTCACCGACGACATGCCGTTCCTGGTCGACTCGGTCACCAACGAGCTGACCCGGCTGGACCGGGCCATCCACCTGGTCGTCCACCCGCAGCTCGCCGTGCGCCGCGACATCACCGGCAAGCTGCTGGAGATCCTCGACACCGACGCGTGCAACCGCGCCCAGGCGGCCGGCACCGAGTGGCCCGCCGACGCCGTGGTCGAGTCCTGGATGCACATCGAGATCGACCGCGAGACCGACCGCGAGGACCTGCGCACCCTGGAGGCGGGCCTGCGCCGGGTGCTGGGCGACGTCCGCGAGGTCGTCGAGGACTGGTCGAAGATGCGCGACTCCGCGCTCCGGCTGGCCGACGAACTCGCCGAGGAGCCCCCCGCGCACCTGCCCGAGCAGGAGGTCGGCGAGGCCTGGGAGCTGATGCGCTGGCTCGCCGACGACCACTTCACCTTCCTCGGCTACCGCGAGTACGACCTGGTCGAGCACGAGGGCGAGGAGGTGCTCAAGGCGGTCGCCGGCACCGGCCTGGGCGTCCTGCGAGCCGACCCGCTCAGCCACGACACCGACCACCACCCGGTCTCCGAGGCGTTCGGTCGGCTGTCCGCCCCCGTCCGCGCCAAGGCGCACGAGAAGAAGCTGCTGGTCCTCACCAAGGCCAACAGCCGCGCCACCGTGCACCGCACCGCGTACCTCGACTACGTCGGCGTGAAGAAGTTCGACGCGGCCGGCGAGCCGGTCGGCGAGCGCCGCTTCCTCGGCCTGTTCTCCTCCGCCGCGTACACCGAGTCGGTCACCCGGATCCCGGTGGTGCGCCGCAAGGTGCAGGAGGTCATGACCGGGGCGGGCTTCTCCGGCGACAGCCACGACGGGCGCGACCTGCTCCAGATCATGGAGACCTTCCCGCGCGACGAGATGTTCCAGACCGCCGCCGCCGAGCTCCAGTCGATCGCCACCAGCGTCCTGTACCTCCAGGAGCGCCGCCGGCTGCGGCTGTTCCTGCGCCAGGACGAGTACGGCCGCTACTACTCGGCGTACGTCTACCTGCCGCGCGACCGCTACACCACCCGGATCCGGCTCGCCCTCACCGAGATCCTGAAGACCGAACTGAGCGGCGACACCATCGACTACACGGTGTACGCCACCGAATCGGTGCTCACCCGCCTGCACTTCGTGGTCCGGGTCGCCCCCGGCGCCGAGCTGCCGCAGCTCTCCGACTCCGACGTCGAGCGGATCGAGAACCGGCTCGCCGAGGCCGCCCGGTTCTGGATGGACGGCTTCAACGACCAGCTGGGCACCGAGTTCGGCGAGGAGCGCGCCGCCGAGCTCTCGCACAAGTACGCCACCGCCTTCCCCGACGGCTACCGCGCCGACTTCCCGCCGCGCACCGCCGTCGCCGACCTCAAGCAGATCGAATCGCTCAGCGGCGAGGGCGACTTCCGGCTCAACCTCTACCAGCCGGTCGGCGCCGGCGACGACGAGCGCCGCTTCAAGATCTACCGGGTCGGCGGCCCGATCTCGCTCACCGAGGTGCTGCCCGTCCTGCAGCGCCTGGGCGTCGAGGTCCTCGACGAGCACCCGTACGCGCTGCGCCGCACCGACGGCACCACCGCCTGGGTGGTCGACTTCGGCCTCAAGCTCCGCGAGGGCACCGACCTCACCGACGAGGACCGCGAGCGCTTCCAGGACACCTTCTCCGCCACCTGGTGCGGCGAGGCCGAGAACGACGGCTTCAACGAGCTCGTCCTCACCGCCAAGCTGACCTGGCGCCAGGCCGTGGTGCTGCGCGCCTACGCCAAGTACCTGCGCCAGGCGGGCTCCACGTTCTCCCAGGACTACATGGAGGACGCGCTCCGCAACAACACCCACACCACCCGGCTGCTGGTCAACCTGTTCGAGGCCCGGCTCTCGCCCAGCCACCGGTCCGGCAGCGAGGAGCTCACCGAGGGCATCCTCGAAGAGCTCGCCGGCGCCCTCGACGAGGTCGTCTCGCTGGACGAGGACCGCATCCTGCGCTCCTTCCTGCACCTGATCAGGGCCACCCTGCGGACCAACTTCTTCCAGCACGACGCCGAGGGCCGCTGGCACTCGTACGTGTCGATGAAGTTCGACCCCAAGGCCATCCCCGACCTGCCCGCGCCGCGCCCCGCCTTCGAGATCTGGGTGTACTCGCCCCGGGTCGAGGGCGTCCACCTGCGCTTCGGCAAGGTCGCCCGCGGCGGCCTGCGCTGGTCCGACCGGCGCGAGGACTTCCGCACCGAGATCCTCGGCCTGGTCAAGGCCCAGATGGTCAAGAACACCGTCATCGTGCCGGTCGGTGCCAAGGGCGGCTTCGTCGCCAAGCAGCTGCCCGACCCGGCGGTGGACCGGGACGCCTGGCTCGCCGAGGGCATCGCCTCGTACAAGACCTTCATCTCGGCGCTGCTCGACATCACCGACAACCTGGTGGCCGGCGAGGTCGTGCACCCCCTCGACGTGGTGCGCCACGACGAGGACGACACCTACCTGGTGGTCGCCGCCGACAAGGGCACCGCGACCTTCTCCGACATCGCCAACGGCGTGGCCGAGCAGTACGGCTTCTGGCTCGGCGACGCCTTCGCCTCCGGCGGCTCGGCGGGCTACGACCACAAGGGCATGGGCATCACCGCCCGCGGCGCCTGGGAGTCCGTCAAGCGCAACTTCCGCGAACTCGGCGTCGACACCCAGTCCGAGGACTTCACCGTCATCGGCATCGGCGACATGTCCGGCGACGTGTTCGGCAACGGCATGCTGCTCTCCGAGCACATCCGGCTGGTCGCCGCCTTCGACCACCGGCACATCTTCCTCGACCCGAACCCGGACGCGGCGGCCTCCTTCGCCGAGCGCCGCCGGCTGTTCGACCTGCCGCGCAGCTCCTGGGACGACTACGACAGGTCGCTGATCTCGGCCGGCGGCGGCGTCTACCCGCGCTCCGCCAAGTCCATCCAGCTCTCCGCGCAGGTCCGCGAGCGGCTCGGCACCGACGCCGCCAAGCTCACCCCCGCCGAGCTGATGAAGGCGATCCTGCAGGCCCCCGTCGACCTGTTCTGGAACGGCGGCATCGGCACCTACGTCAAGTCCTCGGCCGAGACCAACGCCGAGGTCGGCGACAAGGCCAACGACGCGATCCGGGTCAACGGCGGCGACGTCCGGGCCCGGGTGATCGGCGAGGGCGGCAACCTCGGCTGCACCCAGCTCGGCCGGATCGAGTTCGCCGCCAGCGGCGGCCCGCAGGGCAGCGGCGGCTGGATCGACACCGACGCCATCGACAACTCGGCCGGCGTGGACACCTCCGACCACGAGGTGAACATCAAGATCCTGCTCAACCAGGTGGTCGCCGACGGCGACCTGACGGTCAAGCAGCGCAACACGCTGCTCGCCGAGATGACCGACGAGGTCGGCCACCTCGTGCTGCGCAACAACTACGCGCAGAACGTCGTCCTGGCCAACGCCGTCGCCCAGGCCGCCAGCATGGTCAACGTGCACTCCCGCATGATCAACCGGCTGGAGGCCAACGGACAGCTCGACCGGGCCCTGGAGTACCTGCCCACCGAGAAGCAGATCCGCGACCGCCAGCAGGCCGGCCGCGGCCTGTCCCAGCCCGAACTGTCGGTGCTGCTCGCCTACACCAAGATCACCCTGGCCGACGAGCTGCTCGCCACCGACCTGCCCGACGACCCGTACTTCCGGGACGTGCTGCACGCGTACTTCCCCAGCGCGCTGCGGGCCCGGTTCGCCGAGCAGATCGACCACCACCCGCTGCGCCGCGAGATCATCACCACCCTGATCGTCAACGACACGATCAACCGCGGCGGCTGCACCTTCGCGTTCCGGCTCCGCGAGGAGACCGGCGCGACCATGGAGGAGATCGCCCGCACCCACGCCGCCGCCCGCGCGGTCTTCGGCCTGGAGCAGATCTGGGACCAGGTCGAGCGCCTCGACAACAAGGTCGCCGCCCGGATCCAGACCACGATGCGGCTGCACGCCCGCCGACTGGTCGAGCGCGCCACCCGGTGGATGCTCAACAACCGGCAGCCGCTCGACATCGCCGGCACCATCGCGTTCTTCCACGACCGGGTCAACCAGGTCTGGGACGCGCTGCCCAAGCCGCTCACCGGGGAGGACCTCGCCTGGTTCGAGTCCGTCCACCGGGAGCTGTCCGCGGCCGGCGTCCCCGACGAGCTCGCCACCCGGATCGCCGGACTCTCCTCCGCCTTCCCGACCCTCGACATCGTCGGCGTCGCGGACCGCTCGGACACCGACGTGATGGAGGTCGCCGAGCTGTACTACGACCTCGGCGACCGGCTCCAGATCAGCCACCTGCTCGACCGGGTCATCGACCTGCCGCGCACCGACCGCTGGTCCTCGATGGCCCGCGCCGCGATTCGCGAGGACCTGTTCGCCGCGCACGCCGCCCTCACCGCGGACGTGCTCGCCGCCGGGCCCGCCGGATCCAGCCCCGAGGAGCGCTACTCGGCCTGGGCCGAGCTCAACGGCACCCTGCTCAGCCGGGCCCGCACCACGCTCGACGACATAAGGGGTTCCGGCAACTACGAGCTGTCCAGCCTCTCCGTCGCGATGCGGGTGATCCGCACCCTGCTCCGCAACGGCAGGTAAGCGACAGGAGAAGCCCCGCCAGGGGCTCGGGAGAGCACCGTCAGGGGCTCGGGGAACGGCGAGTCCGTGCTGCGCAGTGGCCCCGTCAGGGGCCCGGGGAACGGCGGGTCCGTGCTGCTGGTGGCCGGAGCCCATCGGAGGTTCGTGCTGCTGCGTGTAGTGAACAGAACCGGAAGCTCACGCGCGCCACGGCAGTGAACCGCCGGCAGCCGCGGGCTCGCCGTTCCCCGAGCCCCTGTTTTCGCTCCCTAGGAGCTCTCGGTGGCCCGGCGCAGCGCCGAAGCGAGCAGCGCCAGGTCGGTGGGCCCGTTGCCGAGCTCGCGGACCGGCCGGGGGGAGGGCGCCGCGCCGTGGTCCTCCAGGCGTTGGACGACGACGGTGGGGCGGAGCGTCGCGGTGCGGGGGATGCGGCCGCTGACCCGGGCGCCCTGGAAGGCGGTGACCGCGCCGTCCGGGCGGCGGAGGTAGCCGCGGCCGGGGGTGCCGGCGGGGAGGGCGGCGGCGTCGGGGAGGTGGACGAGCAGGGCGGAGTCGCCGGGCTGCTCGGTGCGCAGGGCGATCCGCAGCTGGGCGGCCTCGTCGACCTCGGTGCCGGCGGTGCTCTCGGGCGAGCCGGTCGCCGCGATCACGTGCACGCCGAGCCGGGCGCCGTGCACCGCGACGGCGGCGAGGGCGCGGGCCAGCGGGCGGCCGCCGGGGGAGGCGGGGCCGAGCAGCGCGTCGTAGTCGTCGACCAGGACGACCAGCCGGGGCGGGGCGGTGTCGGCCGGGGGCGCCTCGGGGGAGCGGCGGGGCTCGACCACCCGGACCTGCGCGGCCGGGTCGGCGGCGGGGCCGCCGACCAGCGCGGGGGTCTTGGCCAGGGCCCGCCGGGTGTGCCACTCGGTGAAGGTCAGGCCGTCGAACAGGGCTTCGCGGTGGGCGAGTTCGTCGGTGAGGCGCTCGGCGGCGAGCAGCGCGCCGCGCGGGTCCTCGGCGGCGTTGACGTGGTCGGTGACGTGCGGGAGGTCGGTGCAGCCGGCCAGGCCGCCGTCCTCCGCGCGGTCCCCGTCGACGGTCAGCAGGGCGAGCCGGTCGGGGCGTTCGGAGACGGCGAGCGACGCGGCCAGGCTGCGCAGCAGTTCGGACTTGCCGGAGCCGGGGCCGCCGCCGATCAGCAGGTGGTCGCCGTCCTCGGCGAGGTCGAGGGTGCAGTCCTCCTCGCCGGCGGCGGTCCGGGCGGTGCCGAGCAGGGCGGTGGCGCCGCCCGCTCCGGCGGGCAGCGCCTGCCAGCCCTCGGCGAGCCGGGCGGGGGAGAGCGATTCGGCGCGCAGCAGGTCGAGCAGGCGCAGGGCGTCGGGGAGCGGGCCGCGCGGCGGCGCCTCGGCGTCGGTCTCGGCGAGCGGGGCCAGGGTGCGGGCCAGCCGCTCGGCCCAGGCGGGGGAGACCGCGTCGAGGGCGATGTCGGTGAGGCGTTCGCGGCCGCCGGCGGCGGGGCGCTCCAGGGTGAGGCGGGTGGAGACCTCGCCGGTGACCAGGCCCAGCGCGCCGAGGCCGGTGGGGAGCTCCTCGGGGGTCTCGGCGAGGCAGAGGACGAAGACGCCGGCCGCGGGGCCCTGGCGCAGCAGCAGGCCGAGGGCGTGCCGGCCGGCCTCGGTGCCGACGTCCCCGTCGACCAGGACGACGGTGGCGGGCGGCCCGGCGGTGGCGGCGGCGAGCTCGGTGAGCCGGGCCTCGGCCTGTTCGGGGCCGAGGCCGTACAGCAGGCGGCAGGCCTGGCCGTGGGCGGGGCGCAGGTGCGGGAGCCACTGGGCCCAGGCCCAGTCCTCGGCGGGCTGCTCGGCGCTGACCACGACCAGGGCGAGGCCGCTGGGCGGGTGCAGGGCGGCGAGCTGGGCGAGGGCGGCGCGGGCCAGCCCGGTGAGGCGGTGCCGGGGGCCGGCCAGGCCGAGGCTGCCGGCGGTCTGCAGGTCGAGGGTGACCGGGACGGCGGGCAGCAGGCTGCCGGGCGCGGCGCCGGGGCCGGCCGGCAGGTCGGCGGTGCCGAGCCGGAGGGTGAGCGCGTCGGGGTGGTCGGGGCCGCGTTCCCAGAGCCGGGGGCCGGTGCCGAGGGCGGTGAGCAGCAGGGCGGCCGGGTCGGGCCAGCGCTCGCGCTGGTTGGCGGCCTGGCGCAGCCGGGCGGCGTCGTGCCGGCGGTCGTCGTCGGCGGCCGGCGGTTCGGCCTTGCCGCGGCGCAGCCAGCGGCCGCCGCGCCCGGCGGCGGGGGCTTCCGGGGCGGGGCCGGTGCTGGGGGGCGCGGCGGGGCGGCCGGGGGCGGGGCGGGCGCCGGTGCGCGGGGCGAGCCGGATCCGGCCCTCGCCGTCGGGGACGGTGGGGCGGGCCGCGGTGCCTTCGGCGCGGGCGAGCTGGAGGGTGGACTCGCCGATCCGGAGCAGGGCGCCGGGGGCGACCTCGGCGCTGCCCTCGGGCAGCCACTGCTCGTCGAGCCGGGTGCCGTTGGTGGAGCCGAGGTCCTGGACGGTGGCCCGGCCGTCGGCGGCCAGGTGCAGGGAGAGGTGCAGGCGGGAGACGTCGGGGTCGTCGAGCGGCACGTCGGCCTCGGCGGAGCGGCCGATCCGGATCCGTTCGCCGTGCAGGCGGTGGACGCCGCCGGCGTCGGGGCCGCCGACCACCCGCAGTTCGGCGGCGGGGCGCTCGTCGGCGCCCTCGGCGTCCGGGTCGGGTTCGCCGAGGGCGAGCACCGCGCCGTCCACCAGCGGGGGGTGGCCGAGCGGGGTCTGCTCGTCCAGCCGCCGTTCCCCGTCGTAGAGGTGGACGTGGGTGGCGGAGCGGGCGCCGCGGACGCCGACCGCGCCGGCCAGGGCGGTGGCGACGGCGCCGAGCACGGTGCCGGCCGGCGCGGTGACCAGTACGTCGGCGGCGGTGCCGGGGCCGGCCGGGCCGCTGCGCGGTCGAAGGACGGTGAGCCGGATCTGCATCTCGCCCGGGGTCCCTTCTGCACACGTGTGGTGCGTGCCATCCTGCCACTCGGGACGGACAGTCCGCGCACGGTACCGGATTTGACGATCTTGCGATCATCGCCATGGTGAATCCGACGGTGGGTCAGGTCAAGGAGCGGCCGCCACCGGGCCGCCCGACCGCGCCCGGCCCGGCCGGGGAACACCTCGGAAACCCGGTCGGACACCGTTAGAGTTGCCGAAAATACGGGAGCCCGCCCGGCCGGGCGGACTCCCCAGGCCCCGGCGCCGTTCACGGGAACGGGGGAGTGCCGGAACGCGGCCCCGGCAGCGGGCGCCGGGTGACCGAACGGAGTGCACAGGTGCGGCCTGTCGGCAGTAAGTACGTGTTGGAGGAGGGCCTCGGACGCGGCGCGACCGGTACGGTCTGGCGCGGCCGGGTGCGCGAGGACGCGGCGGTGCCGGGCCTGGTGCCCGGGCAGGCGGTCGCGGTCAAGGTGCTGCGCGAGGAGCTCGCCGCCGACCCGGACGTGGTGATGCGCTTCCTGCGCGAGCGCTCCGTCCTGCTCCGGCTGTCCCACCCGAACATCGTCCGCACCCGCGACCTGGTGGTCGAGGGCGAGCTGCTCGCCCTGGTGATGGACCTGGTCGACGGCCCCGACCTGTACCGCTACCTGCGCGAGTCCGGCCCGCTGTCGCCGATCGCCGGCTCCCTGCTGATGGCCCAGATCGCCGACGCGCTGGCCGCCAGCCACGCCGACGGCATCGTGCACCGGGACCTCAAGCCCGCCAACGTGCTGCTGGCCACCCTCGCGGTGGACGGCGACGAGCGGATGCACCCGATGCTCACCGACTTCGGCATCGCCCGGCTCGCCGACTCCCCGGGCATCACCCGCACCCACGAGTTCGTCGGCACCCCCGCCTACGTCGCCCCCGAGTCCGCCGAGGGCCGCCCGCAGACCGCCGCGGTGGACGTCTACGGCGCGGGCATCATGCTGTACGAACTGGTCACCGGCCGTCCGCCGTTCCGCGGCGACAACCCGATGGCCGTCCTGCAGGCGCACCTCGCCCAGGAGCCGCAGCGCCCCGGCAGCATGCCCGAACCGCTGTGGACGGTGGTCGAGCGCTGCCTGCGCAAGGACCCGGCCCAGCGCCCCACCGCCGTCTCGCTGGCCGAGGCGCTCCGGGTGGTCGCGGCCGGCGTCGGCGTGCACGCCACCCCGGCCGCGGTGGACGCCGCGCTGGCCGTCGGCGACCTGCTGGTGCCCGACCCGGCGCTGGCCGCCGCCCCCGCGCCGCACGACGCCACCCTGGCCGGCGGGTACGACCCGGCCGCCGCGACCCAGGTGATGGCGCACCGGCCGGCCGTGCCGGGCGCCGAGGACCGCACCCAGCTGATCGCCCCGCCGCCGGCCGCCCCGGCCGCCGAGCGCACCCGGATGATGCCGCAGGTGCCGCCCGGGGCCGAGCAGCCCCCCGCGCAGCCGGAGGGCCCGCACCCGTGGCAGACCCAGCTGCGCGCCGCCCGGGACCGCAACGCGCAGACCCGGATCGGCTACTTCGAGCCGGAGGACCTGGGCGAGCCGCAGGTCGCCCCGCACCCCTACCAGGCCGGCCGGCACCCGCAGCAGGGCCCCGGCGGCCGCCCGCCGGTCGCCCCGCCGCCGTACCAGCAGCAGGGCGGCCGGCCCCCGCAGGACGGCCGCTACGCCCCGCAGCAGGGCCCGTACCAGCCCCAGCACCCCCAGCGGTCGCCGCAGCAGCACCCGCAGCAGGGCCGCCCGCCGGTCGCCCCGCCGCCGTACCAGGCCCAGCAGCCCGGGCCGCCGCCCGGCTACGACGGCCGGCCGCAGGGCTACGGCGCGCCGCAGCGCCGGCCCGAGCCCGCCCCGCCGCGCCACCAGGAGCCGCCGTACCGGGAGCCGGAGCCGGCCCGCGAGGCGCCCCGGGAGCGGGAGCCGCGGCGGCGCAGCCCGAACCGGATGCGGATCCCCGGCCTGGGCTGCCTCAAGGGCTGCCTGCTGGTGCTGGTGGTGCTGGCGCTGGGCTGCCTGGCGCTGTGGAACTTCACGCCGCTGCCGCACTACTGGGACAACGTGGTCGGCTGGTACCACTCGGCGAGCGACTGGGTCACCAGCCACACCTGACGGTGGAATTGACGGTTTGTCGACAATCCCGCGAAATTCCACCGGATCGGTACCCCTCCGGGGGCCCTCCGGCGCCCCCGGAGGGTCCGCGGGCGCGTAGGTTGTTGGTCGAGCACCGACCTCACGAGCCCACGGAGCAGCATTGGCACGCAAGATCGGCAGCCGGTACACCGTCCACCAGGTGATCGGCCGCGGCTCGGCCGGCACCGTGTGGCTCGGCGAGGGCCCCGACGGTCCGGTGGCGGTGAAGCTGCTGCGCGAGGACCTCGCGGCCGACCAGGTGCTGGTCGGCCGCTTCGTCCAGGAGCGCGCCGCCCTCACCGGCCTCGACCACCCGCACGTGGTCGGCGTCCACGACATGGTGGTCGACGGCAGCGACCTCGCCCTGGTGATGGACCTGGTCCGGGGCAGCGACCTGCGCACCCGGCTGGAGCACGACGGCGTGCTCAGCCCCGCCGTCGCCGCCTCGGTGATCGCCGACGTCGCCGACGGCCTGGCCGCCGCGCACGCCGCCGGCATCGTGCACCGCGACGTCAAGCCGGAGAACGTCCTGCTCGACCTCGCCGCCCCGCCCGGCCCGGCCGGCGCCCCGCGGGCCAAGCTCACCGACTTCGGCATCGCCCGCCTGGTCGACGCCCCCCGCCGCACCCGCGCCACCCGGATCATCGGCACCCCCGACTACCTCGCCCCCGAGATCATCGAGGGCCTGGAGCCGCGCGCCGCCGTCGACATCTACGCCACCGCCACCGTGCTCTACGAACTGCTCACCGGCACCACCCCGTTCGGCGGCGGCCACACCGGCGCGGTGCTGCGCCGGCACGTCACCGAGAACGTCCCCCCGGTCGAGGGCATGCCGGACGGCCTGTGGCGGATCATCTCCGAGTGCCTGGCCAAGGCCCCCGCCTCCCGGCTGCGCGCCGCCGAACTCGCCGTCCGGCTGCGCGAACTGCTCCCCGAACTGGCCGGGGTCGGCCCGCTCGCGGTGCCCGCCCAGCGCGGCGCCCCCGAGGAGGCGCCCACCCCCGGCGAGGCCGTCTACGCCGAGGCCGACGCCGCCACCGGCGGCACCCACCGCCGCCGCCGCGGCCCCGCCGTCCCGCTGGTGCCCGGCCCGCAGCCCGACTCCACCCGGGACACCCACACCAGCCTGCGCCGCCCCTCGGCCCGGGAGCTCGCCTCCTACGCCGAGGAGTCCCGGGCCCAGCGCGACCGGCCCGCCGCCCACCGCCGCACCCGGGCCCAGATGATCCGCCGCCGCCGCACCCTGGCCGTGCTGATCGCCGTCGTCCTGCTGCTCGCCGGGGCCGCCGCCGCGTGGACGGCGTTCGCCGCCGAGCCCCCCGCCGGGGCCGCCGCGGCCGTGCACACCCCCTGGTACCCGAGGTTGTAGCCGAGCCCCCCCGCGGAACCATTACCCTTGAGGCGTGGCAGCCGTCGATCCTTCCGAAGAGCTCAAGAACCTCGACTCGACCATGTCGTCGATCGAGGCAGTCCTCGACCTGGACAAGATCCGGGCAGACATCGCGACCCTGGAGGAGGAGGCAGCCGCCCCCACCCTGTGGGACGACGTCGCGAACGCGCAGAAGGTCACCAGCCGGCTCTCCTTCCTCCAGGGCGAGCTGCGCAAGGTCGAGACCCTGCGCGGCCGGGTCGAGGACCTGGGCGTCCTGTTCGAACTCGCCGAGGCCGAGGACGACGCGGACACCCGCGTCGAGGCCGAGGCCGAGCTGGTCTCCGTGCAGAAGGCCGTCGAGGAGCTGGAGGTGCGCACCCTGCTCTCCGGCGAGTACGACGCCCGCGAGGCCCTGGTCAACATCCGGGCCGAGGCGGGCGGCGTCGACGCCGCCGACTTCGCCGAGCAGCTGATGCGCATGTACCTGCGCTGGGCCGAGCGGCACGGCTACCCGACCGAGGTCTACGACACCTCGTACGCCGAAGAGGCCGGCATCAAGTCCGCGACCTTCAGCGTCAAGGTCCCCTACGCCTACGGCACCCTCTCCGTCGAGCAGGGCACCCACCGCCTGGTGCGGATCTCCCCGTTCGACAACCAGGGCCGCCGGCAGACCTCCTTCGCGGGCGTCGAGGTGCTCCCCGTCGTCGAGACCTCCGACCACGTCGACATCGACGAGGGCGACCTGCGGATCGACGTCTACCGCGCCTCCGGCCCCGGCGGCCAGGGCGTCAACACCACCGACTCCGCGGTCCGCATCACCCACCTGCCGACCGGCATCGTGGTCTCCTGCCAGAACGAGCGCTCCCAGATCCAGAACAAGGCCTCGGCGATGAACGTCCTCCAGGCCAAGCTGCTGGAGCGCCGCCGCCAGGAGGAGCGCGCCGCGATGGACGCCCTCAAGGACGGCGGCTCGTCCTGGGGCAACCAGATGCGCTCCTACGTCCTGCACCCGTACCAGATGGTCAAGGACCTGCGCACCGAGCACGAGGTCGGCAACCCGCAGGGCGTGCTGGACGGGGACATCGACGGCTTCATCGAAGCCGGCATCCGGTGGCGCAAGCAGCGCGAGAGCTGATCGCGCGAGGTGAGGAGGCCGGCTGAGATGAACATCGAGCACAGCATCGAGGCCGGCACCCGGTGGCGCGAGCAGCGCGAGAGCTGATCGCGCAGCGTGAGCACAGCGAAGGGCCCCTCCGCCTCGGCGGAGGGGCCCTTCCCCGTGTGTGGGTTCAGTGCAGCAGTAGGGCGAGCATCAGCACCGCGGCGAACAGCAGCGCCAGCAGCACCGCTGGGTTGAGCGTCGCGAACGGCCCGTGCTGCTCCTGCTGGAGCCGGGCGCGGTTGGCGCGGCAGACCGGGCAGCGGCCGTCGCTCACGCGGCCGTTGCAGTTGGCGCACACCAGTTGGTCGCAGGTCATGCGATCTCCTCCTTGCTGCATAGCCAACGCGCCGGAGGCGGATTCGGTTCCGACTTGCTACCACTCTGCCAGGTTCCGCACCCCGCGGCCCCCGGAGAGGAAGGGTTACCGATCTGTGACGTACCTCGCAATTTACGGTCCGAACCGGAACAACACCTGACGAAACCACGGTCGGTAGGCGTCCGGCGACTGCGGGTGCCGTGGGGCATCGCGTAAGGTCACTGGCTCCGATCCACCTAGGATGGCCCCCGTGATGCAGCCGTGATCAGATTCGACAACGTCTCCAAGACCTATCCCAAGCAGAACCGTCCGGCCCTGGACAACGTCTCGCTGGAGATCGAGAAGGGCGAGTTCGTCTTCCTGGTCGGTTCGTCCGGTTCGGGCAAGTCGACGTTCCTGCGCCTGTGCCTGCGCGAGGAGCGCCCGTCCGTCGGCGCGGTGCACGTGCTGGGCAAGGACCTGGGCAAGCTCTCGAACTGGAAGGTGCCGCACATGCGGCGCCAACTGGGTACCGTCTTCCAGGACTTCCGCCTGCTGCCGAACAAGACCGTCGGGCAGAACGTGGCGTTCGCCCTGGAGGTGATCGGCAAGCCGAAGAGCACCATCAACAAGGTGGTGCCCGAGGTGCTCGACCTGGTCGGCCTCGGCGGCAAGGAGGGCCGGATGCCCGGCGAGCTGTCGGGCGGTGAGCAGCAGCGCGTGGCGATCGCCCGGGCGTTCGTGAACCGGCCGATGCTGCTGATCGCCGACGAACCCACCGGCAACCTCGACCCGCAGAACTCGGTCGGCATCATGAAGCTGCTCGACCGCATCAACCGGACCGGCACCACCGTGCTGATGGCGACCCACGACCAGGCCATCGTCGACCAGATGCGCAAGCGCGTCATCGAACTCGACAAGGGCCTGCTGGTCCGCGACCAGGCCCGCGGCGTCTACGGATACCAGAGCTAGAAGAGAGAAGCATGCGCGCCCAGTTCGTTCTGTCGGAGATCGGCGTCGGTCTCCGCCGCAACCTGACCATGACCATCGCCGTCGTGGTCAGTGTCGCGCTGTCGCTCGCCCTCGCCGGTGCCTCGCTGTTGGTCCGCGACCAGGTCAACTCCATGAAGGACTACTGGTACGACAAGGTCGAAGTCAGCATCTACTTCTGCATCAAGGCGGACCACAACGTGCCGCAGTGCGCGGCGGGTGCGGCCACCGACGACCAGGTCGCCCAGGTGAAGGCCGACCTGGACAAGATGACGCCGCTGGTGCAGAGCTCGACGTACGAGTCCTCCCAGGAGGCGTACAAGCACTTCAAGGACAGCAACCCGGACAACCCGCTGCTGGCGGCGGTCGGCCCGGACGCGATGCCGCAGTCCTGGCGGGTCAAGCTGAACGACCCGACCAAGTTCGACGTGATCCAGAGCGCCTTCGCGGGCAAGCCGGGCGTCAAGTCGGTCGACGACCAGCGCAAGATCCTGGAGAACCTGTTCGGCCTGCTGCGCGGCCTGCAGACCGCGGCGTTCGTGATCATGGTGATGATGCTGTTCGTCGCGCTGCTGCTGATCGTCAACACCGTCCGGGTGTCCGCGTTCAGCCGCCGCCGCGAGACCGGCATCATGCGCCTGGTCGGCGCCTCCAACTTCTACGTGCAGATGCCGTTCATCGCGGAGGCCGCGTTCGCCGCGCTGCTCGGCTCGGCACTGGCCTCGGCACTGCTGCTGGGCGGGCACTTCTTCGTCCAGCACTGGCTCGCCAAGAAGGTGCAGTTCATCACCTTCATCGGCCTGTCCTCGGTGCTGTCGGTCATCCCGCTGCTGGTGGTGGTCGGCATGGGGATGGCGGCGGTGGCCGCGTTCTTCACCCTCCGCAAGTACTTGAAGGTCTGACGCACCGTCGGTGCTACCGGACGGCGCGCCCGCCCGCCTAGACTCGCAGGCATGCCGACAGCACCGCGGGTACGCCAGGGGATGACGCTCGGCCTGGTGTTCGGCGCGGTGCTGTTCGCCGGAGCGGCCTCGGGGGCCTGGGGAGAGCCGGACGGCTCGACCCGGGCCCCTTCGTCGTCCGAGGCCCTCCCGCCCACCGCCGACCTCGCCGGGGCCGACCTGACCCCGCAGCAGGCCCGGCAGCTGGTCGGCGACAGCGGCGACCGGTGGGCCGCCTACCTGAGCCCGCAGCAGTACGCCGACCTCACCGGCGGCCGGTACGCGGGCGTCGGACTGAGCGTGGACCGGGAGGCCGGCGGGCCCACCCTGGTGGCCGAGGTGCTGCCCGGCTCGCCCGCCGCCCGGGCCGGGATCGAGGCCGGCGACCGGCTGGTCACCGTCGACGGGACGCCCGCCGAACAGCTCCCGGTCACCGAACTGGTCTCCCGGCTGCGCGGCGGACCGGCCGGCAGCGCGGTCGCCGTGGGCGTCCTGGACGGGACCGGCCCGGTGCGCCAACTCACCCTCACCCGGGCCGAACTGGCCGCCCGCGAGGTCGAGTCCGACCGCCCGGCGCCCGGCGTGGCCCGGATCGCCGTGCACGCCTTCACCGAGGGCGTCGGCGACCAGGTGCGGGCCGCCGCGGCCGGCGCCGGGGGCGTCGTGCTCGACCTGCGCGGCAACTCCGGCGGCCTGGTCGAGGAGGCCGTCGACACCGCCTCGGTGTTCCTCGACGGCGGGCCGGTGGCCAGCTACCAGGCGAACGGCGAGCACCGCGAACTGACCGCCGCCGCGGGCCGCAGCACCGCCGTCCCGCTGGTGGTGCTGGTCGACGGCGGCACCATGAGCGCCGCCGAACTGCTGGCCGGCGCGCTCCAGGACCGCGGCCGGGCCGTCCTGGTCGGCAGCCGCACCTTCGGCAAGGGCACCGTCCAGCAGCCCAGCCGGCTCGCCGACGGCTCGGTGCTGGAACTCACCGTCGGCCACTACCGGACCCCGGCCGGCCGCTCCCCGGACGGCACCGGCTTCCAGCCCGACGTGCCCGCCGCCGGGGAGGACCCGGAGGCGCTCGCCCTCAAGGTGCTGGACGGGCTGAGCGACTCCGGACCGACCGCGCCCGCCGCCGCCTCGACGCCCGCCCCCGCGTCCACCGCCGCCCCCGCCGCCTCGACGCCCGCCCCCGGAGCCCCCGCCGGGCCCGCCGACCCCGCCGCGCCCGCCGCGTCCCCCGGCCCGGGGGCCTCCGCCGGGCCCGCCACGGCGCCCGCCGGCCCCGCCGCGCCGTAAAGGGGCTGCCGAGCGCGCCGCCGAGGTGCGAGAATGGCCGGGCTATGGCAAAGGAAACGGGCAAGAAGCTGGTCGCGCAGAACAAGAAGGCGCGGCACGAGTACACCATTCTCGACACCTACGAGTGCGGCATGGTGCTCACCGGCACCGAGGTCAAGTCGCTGCGCGAGGGGCGGGCCAACCTGGTCGACGGCTACGCGTACGTCCAGGGCGGCGAGGCCTGGATCGACAACGTGTTCATCCCCGAGTACGCCCAGGGCACCTGGACCAACCACTCGGCGCGGCGCAAGCGCAAGCTGCTGCTGCACAAGATGGAGATCCGCAAGATCGAGTCCAAGGTGAAGGAGACCGGCCACACGCTGGTCCCGCTGTCCCTGTACTTCAAGGACGGCCGCGCCAAGCTCGAACTCGCCCTCGCCGTCGGCAAGAAGCTGTACGACAAGCGGCAGACCCTGCGCGAGCGCCAGGACCGCCGCGAGACCGACCGCGCGGTGGCCGCCGTCCGCCGCCGCACCGGCCAGGGCTGAACCGCCGCCCGCGGTTAATGCGCTGGACCCTTGACGGGCCGGTTGAGTACTATGGGCAGCGCATCACCCGGAGGGCGGTCCGCCTCCCGCCGGAGCTGTTTGTCAAAAAAACATGGGGATGATCGGTTTCGACAGTGACAGTCGAAACAGGAGAAGCGAGCCGAGGAACGCGGCAATGATCTCGTTAACCATCTGTCGCAAAAAAATAATCGCCAACTCTAAGCGCGATTCCCAGCAGTTCGCTCTCGCAGCCTGATCTGCGAAAGTGAATGGGTGTCAGCCCGGGGCGTTCCCGACCCGGATCCTGGCATAATCTAGGGAACTCAACCTTCCACCCCGGTCGCGGGGGTGGCGGGGAAACCAAACAGTGACTGGGCCTGTTGGCGGCTTGTCCGCGTGACCGCCAGGGCCGAGAAAATCACAGCGGACTGCGCTCGGAGAAGTCCTGAATCCACTTCACTGGACCCGGGTTCGATTCCCGGCATCTCCACCACCCCATGTGCATCGCAGAGCCGCCCTCCGCTCCGGAGGGCGGCTCTCGTGCGTTCCCGGACCCTCACACGGCGGGCCGGCGGCGGGTGAGAGGACGGTTCCGCACCCTTCACACCGCACAACGAACCCGAAATCGTGGGCTCCTAGCGTCAGAGGCACAGGGTCCAGAACACCCGCACTCGAAGGAGCGAGCCCATGGACGGCACCACCACGAACGGCAGGACCGGCGGCCGCTGGATCCAGCAGTGGGACCCGGAGGACACCGCTTTCTGGGAGTCCACCGGGCGCCGCACGGCCCGGCGCAACCTCGCCTTCTCGGTGCTCTCCGAACACATCGGCTTCTCGATCTGGAGCCTGTGGTCGGTGATGGTGCTCTTCATGGGCAAGGAGTACGGAATCGACCCGGCCGGGAAGTTCTTCCTGGTCGCCATGCCCACCCTGGTCGGCTCCTTCGTCCGGATCCCCTACACCGTCGCGGTCGCCCGCTTCGGCGGCCGGAACTGGACGGTCGTCTCCGCGCTGCTGCTGCTCCTGCCGACCCTCACCGCCGCGTACGTCATGCACCCCGGCACCTCGTACACCACCTTCATGCTGGTCGCGGCGCTCACCGGCTTCGGCGGCGGCAACTTCGCCTCCTCGATGACCAACATCAACGCCTTCTACCCGGCCCGGCACAAGGGCTGGGCGCTCGGCCTCAACGCGGGCGGCGGCAACATCGGGGTGCCGGTGATCCAGTTGGTCTCGCTCGCCGTGATCTCCTGGGCCGGCGCCGGGCACCCCCGCCTGGTGCTGGGCATCTACCTGCCGCTGATCGTGGTCGCCGCGCTGTGCGCCGCCCTGTTCATGGACAACCTCGCCCCGATGAAGGCCGACACCGGTTCGCTCGCCGCGATCGTCCGGGAGAAGCACACCTGGCTGATGTCGGTGCTGTACGTCGGCACCTTCGGCTCCTTCATCGGCTTCTCCTTCGCCTTCGGCCTGGTGCTGCAGAACCAGTTCGGCCGCACCCCGCTGCAGGCCGCCCAGCTCACCTTCCTCGGCCCGCTGCTGGGCTCGGTGATCCGCCCGCTCGGCGGGAAGCTCGCCGACCGGTTCGGCGGCGCCCGGATCACCCTGTGGAACTTCGCCGCGATGGCCGCCGCCGCGAGCGTCGTCACCTACGCCTCGTCGATCCGCTCGCTGCCGGTCTTCCTCACCGGCTTCGTCGCCCTGTTCGCGCTGGCCGGCCTCGGCAACGGCTCCACCTACAAGATGATCCCCGGCATCTTCGACGCCAAGGCCCAGGACCGGATCGCGGCCGGCGCCGCCCCGGAGGACGCCGCCGCCTGGTCCCGCATGATGTCCGGCGCCGCGATCGGCGTGATCGGCGCCGTCGGTGCCCTCGGCGGGCTCTTCATCAACCTGGCCTTCCGCGAGTCCTTCCTGATCGCCAAGTCCGGCACCCCCGCCTTCGTCTCCTTCCTCGCCGCCTACGCCGTCTGCTTCGCCCTCACCTGGACCGTCTACCTCCGCCGCCCGGCCGCCCCCGCGGCCAGCACCGACGTACCCGCCCTCGCACAGGTCTGAACCACCGTCACACCCCCGGGACCGCCCTGACCGGCAGTGAAACACGCCGGTAATCGGTGCGACCCGGGGGTGACACCGCGACCGGCCACGATTGATCAACCACCCACCCGACCGACCGCCGCCCCTCCGTCCCCAGCCAGGACACCCGGGGGGTGGCGCACCCCAGAGGACGACACCGCATGGCCGACCCGACCCGACGCCTGCAGGACGAACCCGAGCCCGCCGACAGCGGCCCGCTCGCCGGCTGGACCATCGGCATCACCGCCGCCCGCCGCGCCGACGAACTCACCGCCCTGCTCCAGCGCCGCGGCGCGAACGTGCTGCGCGCCCCCGCCCTGCGGATCGTCCCGCTCGCCGACGACACCGAACTGAACACCGCCACCCGCGCCCTGATCGCCGACCCGCCCGACCTGGCCGTCGCCACCACCGGCATCGGCTTCCGCGGCTGGATGGAGGCCGCCGACGGCTGGGACCTCGGCGAGGACCTGCGCACCGCCCTCGGCCACGGCTCCGTGCTCGCCCGCGGCCCCAAGGCCAAGGGCGCGATCCGCGCCGCCGGACTGCGCGAGTCCTTCTCCGCCGCCACCGAGTCCTCCGCGGAGGTGCTCTCCCACCTCCTCGACCGGGGCGTCGACGGCAGCCGGATCGCCGTCCAGCTGCACGGCGCCCCGCTGCCCGGCTTCGTCGAGTCGCTGCGCGCCGCCGGGGCGGACGTCGTCGAGGTCCCGGTCTACCGCTGGCTCCCGCCCGCCGACCTCGGCCCGCTCGACCGCCTCCTCGACGCGACCTGCGCCGGCGCGCTGGACGCCGTCACCTTCACCTCCGCGCCCGCCGCGATCAGCCTGCTCGACCGGGCTGCCGAACGCGGCCGCACCGAGGAGCTGCTGCACGCCCTGCGCCGCGACGTCCTCGCGGTCTGCGTCGGCCCGGTCACCTCCGCCCCGTTCGACGAGCTCGACGTGCCCACCGTCTGGCCGGAACGGATGCGGCTGGGCGCCATGGTCCAGACCCTCACCACCGCCCTCCCCGAACGCGCCCGCCGGCTGCCCGTCGCCGGGCACACCCTCGAACTGCGCGGCCAGGCCGCCCTCGTCGACGGCCACCTGCGCCCCGTCCCCCCGGCCGGGATGGCCCTGCTGCGCACCCTCGCCCGCCACCCCGGCTGGGTCGTCCCGCGCGCCGACCTGCTCCGCGCCCTGCCCGGCAGCGGCGACGACGAGCACGCCGTCGAGACGGCGATGGCCCGTCTGCGCCAGGCGCTCGGCGCGCCGCGGCTGATCACCACCGTGGTCAAGCGCGGCTACCGGCTGACCCTGGACCACTGACCGGGAGCCCCGCCAGGGGCTCGGTCGAGCAACCACCAGGGGCTCGGGGAACGGCGAGCCCGGGTCTGCGAGAGGTTCACTGCCGGAGCGCGCACCTGCTTCCGGTTCTGTCACGGACACGCAGCAGCCTCGACCTCCGATGGGCTCCGGCCGCCAGCAGCACGGGCTCGCCGTTCCCCGAGCCCCTAACTGTGCTCTCCCGCCGTCGGAAAGGTGTCCGGTTTCCCTGTAAGATCTTCCGTCCGCCTTTTTCTCCGCACCTTTGGGGGCTCCTTGGGCGCGCACGGTTCCGCCGAGCACCGATCCGACACTGTCCGCGACCGCGAGATCGCGGGTGAGCAGCGCCACCTCGACACCGTCTACCAGCGGTTGGAGGAGAAGCTGGCCGAGGCGGAGTACATCCTGGAGGACGCCGCCAAGCGGGTGCAGGTCGGCACGCCCGGCGCGCTCGCCGAGCGGGACGCGCAGGTGTACCGGGCCGGTGCCCACCTGCAGCGGTTGAACAACGAGTTCGAGGACTTCCTCTTCGGGCGGATCGACCTCCAGCAGGCCGACGCGCCGGAGGAGCACGGGATCCCGTCCCAGACGCCGCTGGACCCGGCGGACCCGGCCGTCGCCGAGAGCCTGCACATCGGGCGCCTGGGCGTGCTGGACGCCGAGTTCGGTCCGCTGGTGATCGACTGGCGGGCCCCGGCGGCGGCGCCGTTCTACCGGGCGACGCCGCTGGAGCCGGGCCGGGTGATCCGGCGCCGGGTGATCCGGTCGAAGGGCCGGAAGGTGATGGGCGTCGAGGACGACCTGCTCCGTCCCGACCTGGCGCCGACGCTGGGCGGCGAGGAGCTGGCGGTGGTCGGCGACGGCGCGCTGATGGCGACGCTGGGCCGGGCCCGCGGCCACTCGATGCGCGACATCGTCTCGTCCATCCAGAAGGAGCAGGACGAGGTGATCAGGGCCGCCGCCGCGGGCGCCACCCTGGTGACCGGCGGCCCCGGCACCGGCAAGACCGCGGTGGCCCTGCACCGGGCCGCGTTCCTGCTCTACCAGGACCGCCGCCGGTACGCGGGCGGCATCCTGGTGGTCAGCCCGACCGCGCTGCTGGTGTCGTACACCGAGGGCGTGCTGCCGTCGCTGGGCGAGGAGGGCCAGGTGGCGATCCGCGCGGTCGGCAGCCTGGTGGACGGGATCGAGGCGTCCCGGTACGACAGCCCGGAGACCGCCCGGATCAAGGGCTCGGCGCGGATGGTGCAGCTGCTGCGCCGGGCCGCCCGGGCGGCCCTGGAGCTGGGCGCGCCGACCGAGCTGAAGGTGTTCGCCCGGGGCCGGGCGCTGCGGCTGGACGCGGGCCGCCTGAAGGCGGTGCGCGGCAACGTGGTGGGCGGCGGCGGCACGCCGCTGAACCTGCTGCGCCCGCGGGCCCGCCGCCTACTGCTGGACGCGCTGTGGTCGGAGGCGGTGCGCGACCTGCCGAAGCCGACCACGTACGCGGAGCGCGAGCAGCGCCAGGAGGAGCGCGAGTCCTTCGACGAGTACGTGTCCGACGAGGCCCCGTTCCTGGACTTCCTGGACGCCTGGTGGCCCGCGGTGACCCCGCGCCGGGTGCTGGCCACCCTGAAGCAGCACCGGCACACCAACCGGATCGCCCGCCGCGCGGTCACCCCGGAGGAGTCCCGGCTGCTCGCCGCGTCCTGGCGGCACCTGGACGAGCGCGGCGCGGGCGGCCTGTCCGCGCACGACGTGGCGCTGGTGGACGAGCTGCAGGTGCTGCTCGGCGAACCGGCCCGCCCGAAGGTGCGCGAGGTGGACGCGGTCGACCTGCTGACCGGCCTGGACGAGGTCACCACGTACGGCGAGCGGGCGTACCGCCAGCGCGAGCGCGACCGCGTCCCGGAGGAGCGGCGCGAGTACGCGCACGTGATCGTGGACGAGGCGCAGGACCTCACCCCGATGCAGTGGCGGATGATCGGGCGCCGCTCCCGGATGGCGACCTGGACGATCGTCGGCGACCCGGCGCAGTCCTCCTGGCCGTTCCCGCAGGAGGCGCAGGCGGCGATGGACGAGGTGCTGGCGGGCAAGCCGCGCCGCCGGCACACGCTGACCGTGAACTACCGCAACCCGGCGGAGATCGCCGAGGTGGCGGCGAAGGTGCTGGAGCTGGCCGCTCCGGGCACCCCGTCGCCGACCGCGGTGCGGGCCACCGGCGCGCACCCGCGGTTCGCGGCGGTCCGCGAGCCGTCGGCGGCGGCGTTCGGCGCGGCCGCCCGGGCGGAGCTGGAGCGGCTGCTGGGCGAGGTGGACGGCACCGTCGCGGTGGTGGTCCCGATGGACCGCCGGGCCGAGGCGGCCACCTGGACCGCCGGGCTGGGCGACCGGGTGGTCGCGCTGGGCAGCCTGGAGGCGAAGGGACTGGAGTACGACGCCACGGTGGTGGCCGACCCGACCGGCATCGCGGGGGAGTCGGAGGCGGGCCTGCGGGTGCTGTACGTGGCGCTGACCCGGGCCACCCAGCGGCTGACGGTGCTCTCCGGCCCGGACGACCTGCCGGACGCCGCGGGCGTCCCCGCGCTGCTGAAGTAGCGGCGGGAAGCACGGAGGCCCCCCACCTGCGGGTGGGGGGCCTCCGTCACGTTGAACACCGACCCGCCATGCTCGCCTCGCGGCAAGTGGTCCCTCGAAGGGACGAAGGTTGGGCCCGGGGGCTTGGATCGAGCCGGTGCCGTTCCAATGTAACGCATCTGCGCGGACGGGCAAGGAGAACGAGGTCCGGACCGGTCGGTTTGTCGGATCCGCACACTCAACGCACGTTATTTCTGGCGGGCCCTTGGTCGGTGCGACCATCGAGGTCTAGCATGCCGAGCGGCATGAACTTCAACACTTTGTTGATTCAGGAAGAAGGAACGTCGATGGCGACGGTGCCCAGTGTCTCGAACTCGATCACTGTCCGGTTGGAGGTCCCGGCCACCGGCAACGCGGTGAGCTCGATCACCACCGCGGTGGAGTCCTCCGGCGGTTCGGTCACCGGTCTCGACGTCACGGCCTCCGGCCTCGAAGCGCTGCGGATCGACGTCACCGTGGCGGCGTCCTCGGTCGGGCACGGCCAGGAGATCGTCGAGAAGCTGCGCACCATCGACGGCGTGAGCATCGGCAAGGTCTCCGACCGCACCTTCCTGATGCACCTCGGCGGCAAGATCGAGATGTCCTCGAAGCTGCCGATCCGCAACCGCGACGACCTGAGCATGATCTACACCCCCGGCGTGGCCCGGGTCTGCATGGCGATCGCCGAGAACCCGGAGGACGCCCGCCGGCTGACCATCAAGCGCAACAGCGTCGCGGTGGTCACCGACGGCTCCGCGGTGCTGGGCCTGGGCAACATCGGCCCGAAGGCCGCGCTGCCGGTGATGGAGGGCAAGGCGGCGCTGTTCAAGCGGTTCGCGGGCATCGACGCCTGGCCGCTGTGCCTGGACACCCAGGACGCCGACGAGATCGTGGCGATCGTCAAGGCGATCGCGCCGGGCTTCGCGGGCATCAACCTGGAGGACATCTCGGCGCCGCGCTGCTTCGAGATCGAGGCCCGGCTGCGCGAGGCGCTGGACATCCCGGTCTTCCACGACGACCAGCACGGCACCGCGATCGTGGTGCTGGCCGCGCTGACCAACGCGCTGAAGGTGGTCGGCAAGGAGATCGGCGAGATCCGGGTGGTGATGAGCGGCGCCGGCGCCGCGGGCACCGCGATCCTCAAGCTGCTGATGGCGGCCGGCGTCGCGCACGCCACCGTGGCGGACGTCCGCGGCGTGGTCCACGAGGGCCGCGACGACCTGGACGGCAGCCTGCGCTGGATCGCCGAGAACACCAACCGCTCCGGCCGCACCGGCACCCTCAAGGACGCGGTGGCCGACGCCGACGTGTTCATCGGCGTCTCCGCCCCGAACGTGCTGGACGGCGACGACCTGGCCACCATGGCCAAGGACGCGGTCGTCTTCGCGCTGGCCAACCCCGACCCGGAGGTCGACCCGGCGGTGGCCCGGCAGACCGCCGCGGTGGTCGCCACCGGCCGCAGCGACTTCCCCAACCAGATCAACAACGTGCTGGTCTTCCCGGGTGTCTTCCGCGGCCTGCTGGACGCGCAGAGCGCCAGCGTGGACACCGAGATGATGCTGGCCGCCGCCCGGGCGCTGGCCACCACCGTCACCGACGACGAGCTGAACCCGAACTACATCATCCCCAGCGTCTTCCACCCCGGCGTGGCCAAGACCGTCGCCGCCGCCGTCCGGGACGCCGCGCTGGCGGCCCGCGGCGACGCCGAGGCGGCCCCGGAGCGGCCCACCCCGGGCATCGTCGGGACGCTCGACACCGGTGCTTTCCCGGCCGTTCGGCTCTGAGCTCGGCGGCTCCGGCGCCCCCGCCGCGCGCGGGGGCGCCGGAGCCCTTGCGACACAAGGGCAAGGGGCGTGTTTGGGCTTGTCGGTGCCAGGGCGTACGGTAGCCCTGCGGCGGGGAGGCGTGTCCGACAAGTACGGTACGTCCCCGGTCGCGACACGGCGTGTCACCCCGACCGCCGCCCGCTCCGGCCGCTGCCGGAGCCGACGGAGCGTCACACCTCCGTCCGGCGGGCGCTGTTCGGGTCAACCACGCCGGTTCCCGATTGGCTTTCTCAGTGCCGGTCGGGGCAGGATTCGTACCCAGGCGGGCAGTTTGCGGCGCTTCGCGGTGCGAGCCCGGCCCCTGACCACCCCTCGCCTGAACGAGCACCGTCGCGCGGACCGGCCATGCCTCCGCGCACGGCAGAGCAACAGACCACAGGAGTACACATGAACCGCAGTGAGCTGGTGGCCGCGCTGGCCGAGCGTGCCGAGGTGACCCGCAAGGACGCCGACGCCGTGCTGGCCGCCTTCGCCGAGATCACCGGCGAGGTCGTCGCCAAGGGCGACGAGAAGGTCACCATCCCCGGTTTCCTGACCTTCGAGCGCACCCTGCGCGCCGCCCGCACCGCCCGCAACCCGCAGACCGGCGAGCCCATCCAGATCGCCGAGGGCTTCAGCGTCAAGGTGAGCGCCGGCTCGAAGCTGAAGGAAGCCGCGAAGGGCAAGTGACCCCCCGCAGCTGAACGCACCGGTGGCCCGGACCCCCTCGGGGGTCCGGGCCACCGGCTTCTCCCGGGCCGCTCAGGCGGTCAACTGGACCCCGGCCAGCTCGGCCAGCTCGGCCGCCGAGGGCAGCTCGATGTGCGCGCCCAGGTCGCGCAGCTTGTCCATGAAGTTCTCGTAGCCGCGGTTGATCAGGTCGATGCCGTGCACCGTGGAGGTGCCCTCGGCCGCCAGCGCCGCGATCAGGTACGAGAAGCCGCCGCGCAGGTCGGGGATGACCAGCTCGCCGCCCATCAGCTTGGACGGGCCGGAGACCACCGCGGAGTGCTTGAAGTTGCGCGCCCCGAACCGGCACGGGGTGCCGCCCAGGCACTCGCTGTAGAGCTGGATGTGCGCGCCCATCTGGTTCAGCGCCCCGGTGAAGCCCAGCCGCGACTCGTACACCGTCTCGTGCACGATGGACAGGCCGGTGGCCTGGGTCAGCGCCACCACCAGCGGCTGCTGCCAGTCGGTCTGGAAGCCCGGGTGCACGTCGGTCTCCAGGGCGATCGCCTTGAGCTCGCCGCCCGGGTGCCAGAACCGGATGCCCGCGTCGTCGATCTCGTAGGCGCCGCCGACCTTCCGGAAGGTGTTCAGGAAGGTCATCATCGGGATCTGCTCGGCGCCCCGGACGTAGATGTCGCCCTTGGTGGCCAGCGCCGCGCACGCCCAGGAGGCCGCCTCCAGGCGGTCCGGCAGGGCCCGGTGGGTGTAGCCGTCGAGCTCGTCCACGCCGGTGACCAGGATGGTGCGGTCGGTGCCCAGCGAGATGATCGCGCCCATCTTCTGCAGCACGCAGATCAGGTCGACGATCTCCGGCTCGATCGCGGCGTTGCGCAGCTCGGTGACGCCCTCGGCGAGCACCGCGGTCAGCAGCACCTGCTCGGTCGCGCCGACCGACGGGTAGGGCAGCTCGATCTTGGTGCCGCGCAGCCGCTGGGCGGCGACCAGGTAGGTGCCCTGCGGGTGCTTCTCGATGGTCGCGCCGAACTGGCGCAGCACCTCGAAGTGGAAGTCGACCGGCCGGCCGCCGATGTCGCAGCCGCCCAGGCCCGGGATGAAGGCGTGGCCGAGGCGGTGCAGCAGCGGGCCGCAGAACAGGATCGGGATCCGCGAGGAGCCGGCGTGCGCGTCGATGTCCGCGACGTTGGCGGCCTCCACGTGCGAGGGGTCGAGGATCAGCTCGCCGTCCTCGTCGCCGGTGCGGACGGTGACCCCGTGCAGCTGCAGCAGGCCGCGGACGACCTTGACGTCCCGGATGTCCGGCACGTTGCGCAGTCTGCTGGGGCCCTGGCCGAGCAGCGCGGCGACCATGGCCTTGGGGACCAGGTTCTTGGCGCCGCGGATCTGGATCTCGCCTTCGAGCGGGTTACCGCCGTGGACCAGCAGGACGTCGTCGGTCATCGTTCTCGCAATCCGGGTGCGCAGGAGGTTTTCGGCTGCGGAGTTGGGGGAAGGGCCCTTCACCACCACTAGATGGTAGGGGGTGGGCGATTGGTTGCGTTGTGCCCTAATGGTGATCGTGCTGTAGGGGTCGTCGCGCGGCACCGCCACTGGGCCGGACGGGTGGCTCCCGACCGCCGACGCCGGGTGTCCCGGGAAGGCCGGTACGGGGCATGATGTCAGACATGGAAGCGGCCCCCTCGCTCACCGGGCGACTGCTCGTGGCGACGCCCGTGCTGACCGACCCGAACTTCTCCCGGTCGGTGGTCCTGCTGCTCGACCACGACGCCCAGGGGGCGCTCGGGGTGGTGCTCAACCGCCCCACGCCGGTGGACGTCGCGGCCGTGCTCGACGGCTGGGCGCCGCTGGCCGGGGCCCCGGCGGTGCTCTTCCAGGGCGGGCCGGTGGCGCTGGACTCCGCGCTGGCCGTCGCCGTCGTCCCCGGCGAGGACCACGGCGCCGCGCCGCTCGGCTGGCGCCGGGTGCACGGCGCGATCGGCCTGGTCGACCTGGAGGCGCCGCCCGAGGTGCTGGCCGGGGTGCTCGGCGGGATGCGGGTGTTCGCCGGCTACTCGGGCTGGTCCCCCGGCCAGCTGGAGGAGGAGATCGCCGAGGGCGCCTGGCACCTGGTCGACTGCGAGGCGGGGGACGTCTCCTGCGCCCAGCCGGACCGGCTCTGGCGCGAGGTGCTGCGCCGCCAGCGCGGGCCGCTGGCGATGCTCGCCACCTACCCCGACGACCCGCTGCTGAACTGAGGCCGCCGCTCCTCCCGTGGTGGCCCGGTTCCGGGCGGCCCCCATAGACTTGGCACCCATGAGCACTCTTGAGCCCGAGCGCGGTCTCGGCACCGGCACCCTGGTCGAGCCCGTCCCGCAGACTTCGCACGGGGACGGCGACCACGAGCGCTTCGCCCACTACGTCCAGAAGGACAAGATCATGGAGAGCGCGCTCTCCGGATCCCCCGTGGTGGCGCTGTGCGGCAAGGTCTGGGTGCCCGGGCGCGACCCGAAGAAGTACCCGGTCTGCCCGATGTGCAAGGAGATCTTCGACGGGCTGAACAACCCCGGCGGGGACGACAAGAAGGACTGACCTCCGGTCACCTGCGCAAACACCCCCCAACTGGTCTATGCCAATCGGGGCGGTCCGGGGCAGGATGGGGCACATGGACCTCATCCCCGCCCCGTCGCACGTCCAGACCCGCACCGACGCGCCGCCCTTCGTCCTGCACGCCGGCTCCCGGATCGCCGCCGCCCCCGGCACCGCGGCCGCCGCCCGCCGGCTGCGCGCCGAACTCTCCGCCGCCACCGGCTTCGACCTGGACCCGGCCCCGGCCGGCGAGGCCGGCGACCTGGTGCTGGAGCTCGACCCGGCGCTCGGCGCCGAGGAGTACCGGCTGCAGGCCGACGCCACCGCCGTCCGGCTCACCGGCGGCAGCACCGCGGGCCTCGCGCACGCCGCGCAGACCCTGCGCCAGCTGCTCGGCCCCGACGCGTACCGCAGCGCCCCGCTGCCCGGCGCCGACTGGACGGTGCCCGCGGTGGAGGTTTGCGACGCGCCCCGGTTCGGCTGGCGCGGCGCCATGCTCGACGTCGCCCGGCACTTCATGCCCAAGGCCGGGGTGCTGCGCTTCATCGACCAGCTCGCCGCGCACAAGCTCAACGTCCTGCACTTCCACCTGACCGACGACCAGGGCTGGCGGATCGAGGTCAAGCGCTACCCGAAGCTCACCGAGGTCGGCGGCTGGCGCGAGCGCTCGATGGTCGGCTACCGGGCCGGCGGGCGGCGCGACGACCAGCCGCACGGCGGCTACTACACCCAGGACGACCTGCGCGAGATCGTCGCGTACGCGGCCGCCCGGCACATCACCGTCGTCCCCGAGATCGACCTGCCCGGCCACAACCAGGCCGCCATCGCCGCCTACCCCGAGCTCGGCAACACCGACGTGGTCGACACCGCCGCGCTCGGCACCTGGACCGACTGGGGCGTCAGCGAGAACATCCTCAACCCCTCCGAGGTCACCCTGCGCTTCTACGAGGGCGTGCTGGAGGAGCTGCTGGAGATCTTCCCCTCCACCTTCGTCCACCTCGGCGGCGACGAGTGCCCCAAGGACCAGTGGAAGGCCAGCCCCGCCGCGCAGGCCCGGATCGCCGAACTCGGCCTGAAGGACGAGTTCGAGCTGCAGAGCCACGTCATCCGGCACTTCGACCGCTGGCTGGCCGAGCGCGGCCGCCGGCTGATCGGCTGGGACGAGATCCTGGAGGGCGGCCTCGCCCCCGGCGCGGCCGTCTCCTCCTGGCGCGGCTACGAGGGCGGGATCGCCGCCGCCAACGCCGGGCACGACGTGGTGATGTGCCCCGAGCAGCACGTCTACCTCGACCACCGGCAGGCCGACGGCGAGGACGAGCCGGTCCCGGTCGGCTGGGTGCGCACCCTGGAGGACGTCTACCGCTTCGAGCCCGTCCCGCCGCAGCTCGACGAGGCCGCCGCCGCGCACGTCATCGGCACCCAGGCGAACCTGTGGACCGAGTTCATGTACAGCGGCCGGGACGTCGACTACAAGGCGTTCCCCCGGCTGGCCGCGTTCGCCGAGGTCGCCTGGTCCGACCTGCCGCGCGACCCGGACGCGCGCGACTGGGCCGGCTTCGAGCGCCGGATGGCCGGCCACTACCCGCGGCTGGACGCCCTCGGCATCGAGTACCGCCGCCCGGAGGGCCCGCGCCCCTGGCAGCGCAAGCCCGGCGTCGTCGGCCGCCCGCTGGCCGGGAAGCCCGGACCGTCCGGCGAGAACACCGCCCCGTGAGCCGGCGGCGCCCGTGACGGAGCGTCAGTGGCGGGGAACTCCGGGCGAGGTCCGAACGTCCTGACCAGGTGAACAACCGATCACCCGGGACACGACCTGATCGCGGCCGCGTCCGGAGTTGTCCCGAGTTGTTCGGACCTGTCCGCGACCCGGGAAATGATCAGCGGTCTTTGTGTGCCAGAGTTGCCCAACCCGCACCGATCGCCCGTACCCTACGGGCGGCAGGCCGCACTGCAAATGGAGCACGGTGGGAACCTGGTGAACCGGACGATCATGTTGCCGGCCTCGGTCGACGAGGCGGTCGAAGCGCTGGCCGTCACCCCCGGGGCGGTGCCGGTGGCGGGCGCCACCGACCTGATGGAGGCGGTCAACGCCGGGCGGCTGCGCCCCGGCGCGCTGATCGGACTCGGCCGGATCACCGAACTGCGCGGCTGGCGCTACGAGGACGGCGGCACCGCCGTCCTCGGCGCCGGACTCACCCACGCCCGGATGGACCGCCCCGACTTCGCCGCGCTCATCCCCGCCCTCGCCGACGCCGCCCGCACCGCCGGACCCCCGCAGGTGCGCAACGTCGGCACCCTCGGCGGCAACATCGCCACCGGCGCCCCGGCCGGCGACACCCTCCCGGTGCTCGCCGCCCTGGAGGCCACCGCCACCCTCGCCCGGCCCGGCGCCGTCCGCGACGTGCCGATCAGCCACCTGCTCACCGGACTCGACCCGCTGCGCCCCGGCGAACTCCTCACCTGGGTGCGGGTCCCGCTGCTGCACGCCCCCCAGGTCTTCCTGAAGTCCACCGGCCGCAGCGGCCCGGCCCGCGCCGCCGCCTCCGTCGCCCTCGTCCTCGACCCCGCCCGGCGCGGCGTGCGCTGCGCCGTCGGCGCCGTCGCCCCCGTCCCGCTGCGGCCGCTGGAGGCCGAGAACTGGGTGGCCGGCTGCATCGACTGGGACGCCCGCGGCGCCGACGGAGCGGTCCTGATCGACCCCGCCGCGCTCGCCGCCTTCGGCGAGTACGTGGCCGGGGCGTGCGTCCCCGAGGGCGGGGCGCACGGAGAGGGGGCGGGCGCGGACGCCGCCCGCCTGCGGCGTACCGTGGCGGTGCTGGCCCGCCGGGCACTGGGAAGGGCGCTCAAGTGACGGACGAACTGCTGAACCACCCCGGGGCGCTCACCGGCGACGTGCGCCCCACCGCCTCCTACACGCTGCGGGTCAACGGCGTCGACCGGCCCGTCACCGACGCCTGGATCGGCGAGAGCCTGCTGTACGTGCTGCGCGAGCGGCTCGGCCTGGCCGGCGCCAA
This sequence comes from Kitasatospora sp. NPDC004272, assembly GCF_053603035.1. Classification (NCBI taxonomy): domain Bacteria; kingdom Bacillati; phylum Actinomycetota; class Actinomycetes; order Kitasatosporales; family Streptomycetaceae; genus Kitasatospora; species Kitasatospora sp. NPDC004272. The sequence goes on from NZ_JBSGET010000028.1 coordinate 46,629, forward strand.
GGACGGCTGCGAACAGGGCGAGTGCGGGGCCTGCACCGTCCAGGTCGACGGCCAGCTGGTCAACGGCTGCCTGGTGCCCGCCGCGCTCGCCGCCGACAGCGAGATCGGCACCGTCGAGGGCCTCTCCGGCGCGGGCGGCGCCAGCGACGTCCAGCAGGCGCTCGCCGACTCCGGCGCCGTCCAGTGCGGCTACTGCACCCCCGGCCTCGCCATGGCCGTGCACGACCTGCTGCAGCGCAACCACCGGCCCGGCGAGGTCGAGGCCCGGCAGGCGCTCTGCGGCAACCTGTGCCGCTGCACCGGCTACCGCGGCGCGCTCGCCGCCGTCCAGGCCGTCGCCGACGCCCGCGAAGCCGCCCTGGAAGCCGAACTCACCGCCGCCGAACGGGCCGCCGCCGCGGGCCCGGCCGCCGAACCCGCCCCCCGGGCCGCCGCCGAACCCCCGCACCCCGACCGGGGCGGCGAACTCCCGCTGTACGCCGACTCCGAACTCTGGCACGAGGCCGACCAGCTGATCCCCGCCCAACCCCAGGGCGAGACCCCGCGCACCGGCGGCTACGCCTACCCGCCCACCCCGCCGCACGGCACCCCCGTCCCGGCCGACTGGCAGCACGCACCCGCCGCCGCCGACCCGTTCGGCACCGCCCCCGCAGAGCCCGCGCCCGCCGGCCCCGACCCGTTCGGCACCGCCTACCAGGACGCGGGCGCCTACGACGACACCGTCTACGCCACCGACGGCTACGGCACCCAGTACCCCGGCTACGACGCCACCCCCGCCCACGGCATCCGCCTCCCCGAGGACGAGAACGCATGACCTCCGCCACCGAGCTCCCGGCGGCCGCCCCCGCGGACCCCGAGACCGGCACCACCGGCCTCGGCACCTCCCCGCTGCGCACCGACGCCCTGCCCAAGGCACTGGGCATCTACCCGTACGCCGCCGACCTGTGGGCCGAAGGACTGCTCTGGGGCGCCGTGCTGCGCTCCCCGCACCCGCACGCCCGGATCCTCTCGGTGGACACCGCCCCCGCCCTCGCCATCCCCGGCGTGCACGCCGTGGTCACCGCCGCCGACCTGCCCGCGGGCCCCGACGGCACCCCCGACGGCGCCCCCCGCGGGCCGGTCACCGCCGACCGCCCGGTGCTCGCCGCCGACGTCGTGCGCCACCACGGCGAACCCGTCGCCGCCGTCGCCGCCGACCACCCCGACACCGCCCGGCTGGCCGCCGCCGCGATCCTGGTCGAGTACGAGCCGCTGGAACCCGTCACCGACCCCGAGGCCGCTTTCCACGCCCCCCCGCTGCACCCCGACGGCAACCTGCTGCGCCACCTGCCGCTGCGCACCGGCGACCCCGACGCGACCGGCGACGTCGTCATCGAGGGCCTCTACCAGGTCGGCCGGCAGGACCCGGCCCCGATCGGCGCCGAAGCCGGCCTCGCCGTGCCCCGCCCCGACGGCGGCGTCGAACTGCACCTGTCCTCCACCGACCCGCACGGCGACCGCGACCGCACCGCCGCCTGCCTCGGCATCGACCCCGACCGGGTCCGGCTCGTCGTCACCGGCGTCCCCGGCGCCACCACCGACCGCGAGGACCTCTCCTTCCTGGTCACCATGGCCCTGCTCGCGCTGCGCACCGGCCGGCCGGTCAAGATGGCCCTCACCCGCGCCGAGTCCTTCCAGGCCCACACCACCCGGCACCCCGCCCTGCTCCGCTACCGCCACCACGCCGACGCCGACGGTCGGCTGGTCAAGGTCGAGGCGCAGATCCTGCTCGACGGCGGCGCCTACGCCGACGTCTCCGCCGAAGCGCTGGCCTCCGCCGTCGCCTTCTCGGTCGGCCCCTACACCTGCCCCAACGTCTTCGTCGACGCCTGGGCGGTGCGCACCAACAACCCGCCGGCCGGCCGGATGCGCGGCGAGGGCGCCCTGCAGACCTGCTTCGCGTACGAGTCCCAGCTCGACCAGCTCGCCAAGCAGCTCGGCCTCGACCCGCTGGAGGTCCGCCGCCGCAACGCCATGACCACCGGCGACCCGCTGCCCACCGGCCAGGCCGTCACCTGCCCCGCCCCCGTCGAGGCCCTGCTCGACGCGCTCGACACCACCCCGCTGCCCGCCCTCCCGCTCGACGACCCCGAGGCCGCCTGGCTGCTGCCCGGCGGCCCCGGCGGCGCGGGCGACCCCGCCGCGGTGCGGCGCGGCATCGGCTACGCGGTGGGCATGGTGCACATGCTCGGCGCCGAGGGCGAGGACGAGGTCGCCACCGCGACCGTCCGGGTCTCCGGCGACCACGCCACCGTGATCTGCGCGGCCGTCGACTCCGGCCAGGGCTTCGCCACCCTGGCCCGGCAGATCGTCCAGTCGGTGCTCGGCGTCAGCGAGGTCTACATCGCGCCCGTCGACTCCGACCAGTCCGCGGCCGGCCCGTCCGCCCGCGGCCGGCACACCTGGGTCTCCGGCGGCGCCGTCGAACGGGCCGCGCTGATGGTCCGCCACCAGATGCTGCAGCCGATCGCCGCCGACTTCGGCATGTCCGTCGAACTGCTCACCATCAACGACGGGAAGATCACCTCGTACGACGGCGTGCTCGGCATGCCGGTCGGCGAGGCGCTGGAGGGCCGCGAGCTCTGGGCCACCGCCCAGTGCCGCCCGCACCCCACCGAACCGCTCGACCCCGAGACCGGGCAGGGCGACGCCTTCGTCTCCATCGCGTTCTGCGCGATGCGCGCCGTCGTCGACGTCGACATCGAACTCGGCGCGGTCCGGGTCGTCGACGTCACCGTCGCCCAGGACGTCGGCCGGGCCCTCAACCCCCGGCAGATCGAGGACCGGATCGAGGGCGCCGTCGCCCAGGGCGTCGGACTCGCCCTGCTGGAGAACCTGCGCACCGAGGGCGGCGTCCCGGTCAACGCCTCGCTCACCGGCTACCGGCTGCCCACCGCGCTCGACACCCCCGACGTCCGGATCGCCGCCCTGCTGGAGGAGCGCGACGTGGTCGCCCCCTTCGGCGCCAAGGCCGTCAGCGCGGTGCCCGCCGTGGTCGCCCCCGCCGCGGTCGCGGCCGCGGTCCGGGCCGCCACCGGGCTGCCGGTCGGCCGGCTGCCGATCCCGCCGGAGGACGCCACCGTCCTGGCCTGACGGCCCGCCGGCCGGCCCCCGGCCGGCGGACCCCCGGCCGGCCGTCAGCGGCGCACGGGCGCGGTAGCCCGGACGTGCGCCGCCCAGGCGGACTGGAACTGGGCGAGCGTCAGACCGGTGGCGTCCTTGAGCTCCTGGTCCAGCGCGGTCGGGTCGGCGTAGTGCGCGGTGACGAAGGAGAACACCTTCTGCTCCCCGTACTTCTCGGCGATGAACCGGATGGCGTCGCCCGCGAGCACGTAGTTCGCGTGCCGCTCCCGCGCCTCCTTGGCGAAGAAGTCCGTACCCGGGCCCGGCAGTTCACCCGAGAACGGGTAGTCGCGCAGGGTCGAGTCGCGGTCCGCCTTCGCGTCCGCGTCCTTGCCGCGCAGCGCCATGTACTGCGCGAAGCCCTCGGAGACCCAGTGGCGCACCGCGTCCGTGTCGTCGGTCAGCAGCTCCGTGTCGGTCTTCACGTGCAGCGTCGCCGCCATCGCGTGGCCCATCTCGTGCCGGCCGATGTCGAGCACGCCCGCGCGCCAGTCCGCCCCGGTGAAGCGGCCGCCGTTGGTGTCCATCGCGATCCGGCTGCCGCCGATCAGCGACTTTCCCTCACCGGCCTTCCGGAACTCGCCGACGGTCGGCACCTCCCAGTTGACGCCGGCCTCCAGGTTGTCGTTCTCCTTGTTCTCGCCCAGGTACAGCTTGTTGTAGGTGTCCCGGTCCTTCTCCAGCACCAGGAAGAAGCCCGCGCCCGGCTTGCGGTCGTTGGCCTGCGCCGGCCCGAACTTCCGCCAGGTCTCCAGGTCGTCCCGCGCGGCCTGCGCGAGCACCTCGGTGTCCCGCTTCAGCTCGGCCTCCTGGGCCTTGTCCGACACCACCACCAGGTGGTCCCGGACCTCCACCGACATCTCGTCGTACAGGTCCCACGGGCCCGGGTAGAGCGAGGTCTTGACGGTCTTCCCGCTGATGAAGTCCCGCCAGCCGCGGACCTCGGTCACCAGCCCCGGCCTCGGCAGCACGAACAGCCCGTCCGGCACCAGCCACTCGTACTCCTCGGCGACCGGCAGGTTGTCCACGCCCTCCACCTGGTGCACGAACGAGACCTGCAACACCCCCTGCACCGGCGCGCCCGGGGCGGTCCAACCCACCTGGTCCCACGGCATCTTGACCAGGTTCCGGAACACCTTGCGCTGCTTGTCCCGGGTCGGACCCTCGGCGAAGATCTCGACGAAGGCGTCCTCGTCCTTCGACTCCAGGGCCTTGTACATCTTGTCGAACTGCGCCCGCCACGCCTTGGCCGGATCGTTGTCCTTCGCGTACTGCGCCTGCCGCTGCTGGGTCCGCCACACCGCGTACCCCAGCCCGCCGGCCGCCAGCAGCACCAGCGCCGACACCACCGCGAGCACCCGCAGCCAGACCCGCCGCTCGCGCCGCGGCGGCTCGGACGGGCCCTGCGGGAACGGGAACTGCGGCTGCTGCCAGTGCTGCTGCGGCGGGTAGGGCTGCTGCTGGTACTGCTGCTGCTGGTGCGGCGGCTGGTACTGCTGCTGGTACGGCGGCTGGCCCGGTGCGGAGGCACCGGGCTGCGGCGGGTACGTCACTGCGGAATCCCCCTGGATACGAACGGCCCGCCATTCATAGCACACGGCCGGACGTACCCGACCGAGCGTCAACCCGGCCTCCCCGCAGGCGGACCGGGCCCCGGGCGGAACCCGTCAGCGCAGGCCCTGCACGGTCGAGCGGACGTGCGCCGCCCAGGCCGACTGGAACTCCTCCAAGGGCTGCCCGGTCGCCGCGGTGATCTGCTGCTCGTACTCCTCCGGCCGGGTGTACTGCCCCGCCACGAACCCGCAGACCTTGGCGTCGCCGTACTTCGACGCCATGTAGCGCAGCGCGTCGGCGGCCAGCGTGTAGTTCGCGGAGCGCCGGGCGGCGTCGTAGGAGTAGAAGGAGCTCCGCTCGCCGGGCGGCAGCTTCCCGTCGAAGGGGACCTGCTTCAGGACGGCCAGGTCCTGGCGGGCCCGGTCCTCCTTGCCGCGCAGCGCCATGTACTCGGCGAAGCCCTCGGAGACCCAGGCCTTCCGGGTGTCCGCCGTGCTGCTCTCGCTCCAGGAGGTCAGGGTGGCGACGATCGCGTGCGCCATCTCGTGCCGGCCGATGTTCGTCACGCCCTCCTGCCACTGCTTGCCCGTGAAGCGGCCGTCGGTGGTGTCCATCACGATCCGGCTGCCGCCGATCACCGTCAGATCCGGGTCGGACTCCGGCGGGGAATCGGCCCAGAACCCCATGTTGACGCCGGCCTCCAGGCTGTCGTTCGGCCGCCCGTCACCGTGGTACAGCTTGTTGTAGACGTCCCGGCTCCTCTCCAGCACCACGAAGAAGCCCGCCGCCGCCGCGGTCTTGCCGGTCGGTGCCGGCGCGCACTTCCGCCAGGCCGCGAGGTCGTCCGCCGCCGCCCGGGCCAGGACGTCCACGTCCCGGTTCAGCTCGGCTTCCTGGGCCTTGTCGGACATCGCCACCAGGTGGTCCCGGACCTGCACGGACAGTTCGTCGTACAGGTCCCACGGAGCCGGGTAGTAACCGTCGTCCATGGTCTTGCCCTCGCCGTTCGTGACGCCGCCGACCTCGGTGATCACCTCCGCGCCGTCGGCGATCGCCGCCTCCGTGGGGGCCTTCCCGTTCGACGTCGAGTCGGGGCCCAGCACCTTCCACTCGTAGCGCTCCGCGATCGGATAGCTGTCCACCCCCTTCACCTGGTGCACGAACTTCACCGACAGCCGCCCGTCCCGCACCAGGCCGCTCTCCCAACTGGCCTTCTCCCACGGGATCTTGACCAGGTTGCGGAACACCCTCCGCTGCTTCTCCTTGGTCGGCCCCGCCGCGAACTGCTTGACGAACGCCTCCTCGTCCTTCGCCGCCAGCGCCTTCGTCAGCCCCTCCGTCACCTTCACCCACGGCTCGGCACCCGACTTCAACGCCTCCATCCGCGGCTGCCGCCCGATCGTGCGCAGCAGCACCACACCACCCACCGCGGCCCCCAGCAGCAGGACCACCACCACCCCCAGGCAGGCCAGCTTCCGCCCCGCCCCACCCCGCCGGGGCGGCGGCTGCAGACCCGGCTGCCCCCCGTAGGGCGGGAACTGCTGCGCCGGATAAGGCTGTTGGACGTACGGCTGCTGGACGTACGGCTGCTGCGGATACCCCGGCTGCGGAAAAGGCGGCTGCGGGAAAGGCGGCGCCGGATGCCCCGGATCGGGCACGCCGGGCGGCGGCGGGTACGTCACAAGATCCCCCCTGGATGGATGACGCGCCATTCATAGCACAGCGCCCCACCAGCCCCACCGGCCGCTTTCCGCACCACGGCCGGGCCGTGTGTGAGCGATACGATCCTTCCGCCGGGCGTCCCTGGGGAGAGGACGGCCGCACCGGAACGAAACGGGGGACACACCGATGAAGACCGACCCGCCCACAAACGCACCCGGCCCGAGAACCCTGGCGGCAACCCTGCTCTCGGCCCTGCTGCTGACCCTCGCGGGGGCGCCCGCGGCCTCGGCGGACCAGGTGCGGGACGCGGAGTGGCAGAACGCCTACTTCGATATGGACAAAGCATGGTCGGTCAGCAAGGGCGACGGGGTGATCGTCGCAGTGATCGACTCCGGCGTCGACGCCACGCACCCGGACCTCGCGGGGTCGGTGCTGCCCGGATACGATCCGAGCGGCAAGGGCGAGAACACCAAGCCCACCGTGCCGCACGGGACCGCGATGGCGAGCCACATCGTCGGTCACGGCCACGGCGACGGGGTGGGGGTCATCGGCATCGCGCCGGGGGCGAAGATCCTGCCGGTCTACAAGGATTCGGCGAATGGTACCGATGCTGTTCCTGCTGGCATCAAGTGGGCAGTTGGCCACGGTGCCAAGGTCATCAACATCTCGCTGGCCGCTGCGGGCAAGCCGGGAAGTGATTCGGAGTTGACCGACGCGGTGGCGTACGCGGCGCAGCACGACGTGCTGATCGTCGCGGGTACGGGGAACGACGGAGCCGCCGTTGCCAATCCGGCGAACGAGCCGGGCGTGCTCGCGGTCGGTGCCATCGACAAGACAGGCACGATCTGGGCGAAGTCGAATTACGGCTCCCAGGTAATGCTTTCGGCACCTGGCGTGCGCATCGTCGGTGCGGCTCCCGGGAGCCAGTACGGCATCGGTGACGGGACGTCCGATTCGACCGCGTTCGTCTCCGGTGCGGCGGCGCTGGTGCGGGCGAAGTTCCCGAGCCTGACGGCGGGACAGGTGGCAGAGCGGTTGGTCAAGTCGGCGAAAGTGCCGGACCCTTCGCAGGGGGCCAAGCTTCCCGATCAGCACTACGGGTACGGGATCCTGTCGCCGTACGACGCGCTGACCAAGGACATCCCCGCCGGATCCAAGCAGGGGCCGCTGGGCGGTCCTTACGCGAAGGCGTCGGGTGGTGGGAAGACTTCCGCTGCCACGCCGGGTACCGGCGCCGCACCCGGTGACGAGGGAGCCGGGCCGACAGGTGCGGGCCCCGCGTTGGACGCGATGGCCAAGAGCGACGGACCCGGAGCAGGTCTCCTCCTCGCGGTCGGTGCTGCTGCCGTCGTTGTGCTGCTGCTGGTCGTCCTGATCGCGGTGCTGGTGTCCAGGAGCCGACGCCGCACACGGTTCGCTCCGCCCGCACCACAGCCGTACGGGATCCACCCGGGCTGGCCGCCCGCGCAGCAACAGCAGCCGTACGGGCCGCCGCAGCAGACGCCTCCTCAACCTCCCCATCAGGGCGGCGGTTGGCAGTAGGTCGTGCTCCGGTGAAATGTAGTGGCCCCGTCACAGGGTGCCGTGGTGGAACGGAAGGCGAACGATACGATCGGGACCGTCCCGCGTTCCGGGGGCGTTGCTAGGGCGAACGGGCTGTCGACTGACGGGGTGTTTGATGAGGCTGACCAGACTGGCGGGCGCGCTCGGCGCGACCGCGCTGACGGCGGGCACGCTGTTCGCGGGGGCGCCTGTGGCGTCGGCGGATCAGGTGCGGGACGCGGAGTGGCAGAACGCCTACTTCGGCATGGACAAGGCGTGGGCGGTCAGCAAGGGCGACGGCGTGATCGTCGCGTTGATCGACTCCGGTGTCGATGCCACGCACCCGGATCTCGCAGGGTCGGTGCTGCCCGGGTACGACCAGAGCGGCAGGGATGAGAACACCAGGCCCACCGATTCTCACGGGACGGGCATGGCGAGCCTCATCGCCGGGCACGGTCACGGTGCCGGAGCCGGGATCATGGGCATCGCGCCGGGGGCGAAGATCCTGCCGATCTACAAGGACAAGTCGGACGGCAGCGACGAGGTTCCTGCCGGGATCAAGTGGGCGGTCGAGCACGGTGCCAAGGTCATCAACCTCTCGCTGGCCGGCGCGGGCAGCCCGGGCACCAATGCGAAGCTGACCGAGGCGGTGGCATACGCGGCGCAGCACGACGTGCTGATCATCGCGGGTACGGGGAACGACGGAATCGCGGTCGCCAGTCCGGCGAACGAGCCGGGTGTGTTCGCGGTCGGTGCCGTCGACAAGACGGGGGCGGTCTGGGAGAGGTCGAACTACGGCTCCCAGGTGTTGGTCACGGCGCCGGGTACGGACATCGTCGGGGCCGGTGAGTGCTCCGGTAGCCAGTACTGCCTTGGAGACGGGACGTCGAACTCGACCGCCCTGGTTTCCGGTGCGGCGGCGCTGGTGCGGGCGAAGTTCCCGAACCTGACGGCGGGCCAGGTGGCGGAGCGGCTGGTCGAGTCGGCGAAGGTGCCGGATGCCCTGCAGGGGGCGAAACTCCCCGATCAGCACTACGGGTACGGGATCCTGTCGCCGTACGACGCGCTGACCAAGGACATCCCCGCCGGATCCAAGCAGGGGCCGCTGGGCGGTCCTTACGCGAAGGCGTCGGGCGGAGGTGGTGAGGCTACCTCTGCTGCCACGTCGGGAGCCGGAACCGGTTCTGGTTCTGGTTCTGGGGACGGCGGGGCCGGAGCGGGGAGCGCGGGTTCCGGGCTGCAGGAAATGGCCAAGGACAACGGGCCCGGAGCCGGACTGCTCATCGCGGTCGGTGGTGCGGTCGTCGTGGTGCTGGCGGTGATCGTGATCGTTGTCCTGGCGGCGAAGAGCCGCCGCCGCCAGGCGGTCGTTCCGATGCAGGGGCAGCCGCCCTACGGAGCGCCGCCGAACTGGCCCGGTGGCCAGCAGCAGTACGGTCAACAGCCCGGCTACCCACAGCAGTACGGGGGGCAGGCGCCGCCGCCCGGTTACCCGCCGCAGCCGAACTCCTATCAGAACCCGTACGGTTCGGACGGTGGCCAGTCCCAACATTGACGGCGTATGGGTATGCGCACCACATAAGCGATACGATCGAACGCTTCAACCAGCCTGCCCACACGGCTGGTTGACGGGGCATTCAAACGGGGAACCATCCACATACTCCAGGGGGAGGAGAAGGCCGCATGGCCGACGGCTACCGCGTCAACACGGATGAGCTGGAGGCGGTCGTCAGACGACTGCGGGTCATCCAGCAGAACACGGCTCAGACTGCGGAGAAGAGCGCCTACGGCACAGATGTCGCGGCGTCCGACTTCGGGTCCAACTTCAGTCACGCCACGGAGCTCCACCAGGCTCACACCAGGATGCAGAGCTGGCTGACCAACACCATCAACAACCTGAACAAGTTGATCAGTGACTTCGGGGACAAGACACACACGGTCACCAACGCCTACAAAAGCCAGGAAGCGAACAACTCGGCGGAGATGCTCAAGCACAGGCAGGAGTTGAGCTGACATGATGCAGCGTTTCCCGGAGTATGCGAACCAGGACCTGATCCCGCTCAAGGCGATGCTCTCGCACTCGCGGCCGGAGAACCTCAAGAAGGCCGCCGACCACTGGGGCACCACCAGTTCGGACCTGAGGGCCGCAGCCGACGACCTCCAACAGGCCGTGGAGCACGCGACGGCCAACTGGGAGGGGGCGGCGGCGGACGGCTTCGTCGCCAAGGCCGGCCAGATCCAGCAGAGCCTGCAGAACACGGCCGAACACGCGCTCAACACCTCCTACGCCATGGAAACCGCCTCCAGCGCCCTACAGGAGGCCAAGACGCACATGGACAGCATCGAGGTCCCGAGCCACCTCAGCAGCGGCTGGAAGTACGTCACCGACCTCGGCGACCGTTCCGATGTGCAGTTCAAGGCCGACCTGGCCAGTGGGATGGACCGCATCAGCGCGGTCAACAAGAACCGCCACGAGCTCTCCGCGACCGAGATCCAGCACCAGTACGCCATCGGCACGATGGAGTACCTGGCTCCGTATTACGAGAAGGCTGCCAAGGCGATGCCGGACCCGGGGAACGGTGTCATCACCGATCCCCGCAAGCCTTTCCCCGAGCCCCCGCAGAACCCCGTGAGCCCCGGCGGCCCGCCTCCCGTGGCCAAGCCGCCGGCCATGCTCCCGCCCTCGCTGCCGACGCAGCCCGGGCAGACCCTGCCCGGGCAGACGCTTCCGGGGATCCCCGGGATCACGCAGCCGGGGCAGCCCGGGCATCCGGGGGTGCCGGTGGTGCCTCCCGTGACGACGATGCCCGCGCCCGGGCCGTTGCCGCCGGTGCATTCGCCGGGGACGGGGATCGACGGGCTCGACCCGTTGCCGCCGGTGACGCCGCCGACGGGGTCCGGTGGCGGATGGACCGGTGGGGTCGGGACGTTGCCGGGGGGTGGCACCGGGGTCGGTGGTGCCGGTGGTGGCGGTGTCAGCGGTGGTGGCGCGTACCTGCCGGGGATGGGTGGTGGCGGTTACGTGGCCGGTGGCGGCGCTCTCGGCGGTGCCGGCCGGGTGTCGGGTAGCGGGCTGACCGGTGGGACCGGCGGCGCCGGTGCGGGCCGGGCGGTCGGCGGTTCGGGTGCCGCGGGTTCGGTGGGCCGGGGCGGGGCCGGCGCGGCCGGTGGTGCCGCGGGTGCCGGCGGTACCGGTGCGGCCGGGGCCCGCGGGGCCGGCGGGATGGGCGGCGGCATGCACGGCGGCGGCGGTGCCGGTGGTGGCGCGCGCGGGGCCGGCGGCAAGAGCGGCAGCAGCGGTCTGGTGCGCAAGGCCGGCGGCACGGTGGGCGGGGCCAAGGCCGGCGGTGCCGGTGGGCGGGCGTTCAGCGAGGGCGGGTCGGGCATCGGGAAGGGGCGGGCCGGGCAGGCGGGCGCGTCCGGGATGCACGGCGGCAGCGGTGGCGCCGGCAGCAAGAAGAAGAACCAGGGGCACCGCCCCGACTACCTGGTCGAGGACGAGGACACCTGGCGCGGTGGCGAGGCGAACCCCGGCGTCATCGAGTGATCGAGTGATCGGGTAGGTGCGCCGACGGGGTGCCGGGCGGGCGCCGGTGGTGGTCCTGGTGACCGCCGCCGGCGCCCGCCGCCGTTGCGGCCCGCGCCTGCGTCAACCGGGAACGCGGTCGGGAAAGCAGCCCGGAATGCGGTCGGGAATGCGATCGAAAAAGGGAAACGGCAGCGGAATTCACCGGGCGCCCGTCCTGCACGTAAAGGGCGACCGGTGAATTCCGGGTGGAGACCATGACGGGAATCGAACCCGTGTAAACCGTTTTGCAGACGGTTCCCTGAACCACTCGGGCACATGGTCATGAGTGGGGCCGGATGCGGCGGCGGGCGTCAACGGGCCCGCGGGGAGGGGCGGCTGGGGCTGAGGCTGGGACTCAGGCGCAACAGCGGCAACGACAGGAACACGCGCAGCCGGGACAGGGGGCACAGGTGCGGGGCGCTGCGAGGGCCACCGTCTTCCTGTTCATCGCCATCTCCTGTCGCGGTACGGGCTGCGCCGGTCTGTTCCGGTGAATTCACTATAGCGGGCGGGAGTCGGTCGGCGTCAATATTCTCCGGCGAATCGCAGGAGAATTCCGGTTGCCGGCGCTGTGCTACCTTCGAAGTGCGGCGGCCCTCGGGGTCGTCCCGGACGAGGTGCGTCGTACCCGGCACGACAAGACGACGCGGTAGGTGGTTCGACTACTGCGGAGGAGTCCGTCATGGCCTGGGTTGTTCTGATCGTCGCCGGAGTGCTGGAGACCGTGTGGGCGGTGGCACTGGAGGCGTCCAAGGGGTTCTCGCGACCGGTGTCGACCGCGGTGTTCGCGGTGGCACTGGCGCTGTCGATGGGCGGCCTGGCGTACGCGATGCGGACGATCCCGCTGGGGACGGGGTACGCGGTGTGGGTGGGCATCGGCGCGGTGGGCACCGCGGTGTACGGGATGGCGGCGATGGGGGACGCGGTGAGCGTCGCCCGGATCACCTGCCTGGTGCTGATCCTGTCCGGGGTGGTCGGGCTCAAGGTGCTGCACTGAGCCGGCCGCTGCTGCCATTGCCGCTGCCGCTGCCGCTGCCGCTGCCGCTGCCGCTGCCGCTGCCGCCGCTGCTGCGGTCGCGGGGGCCGCGGGCCTGGTCCTAGGGCGGACGGCCGAGGTGCCGTTCCGCCTGCAGGTCAGGATCGAAATGCGCTGACGGCACTTACCATGTCGTGGTGACCAGCACCTCCCCGGCCGAAACGGCGGCACCCACCACCCGTTCCCTCCCCGACGACGACGGCACCGGCGGGGTGCTCAGCGGCCCCTGGCGGGCGCTCACCCTGGGCATCGTGTCGGTGGTGCTGCTGCTGGCCTTCGAGGCGACGGCGGTGAACACCGCGATGCCGACGGCCGCGCAGCAGCTCGACGGCATCGGCCTGTACGCCTTCGCGTTCTCCGCGTACTTCACCACCACGCTGCTGGCGATGGTGGTCTCGGGGCAGTGGTGCGACCGCAGCGGCCCGCTGGCGCCGCTGTTCAGCGGCATCGCGGTGTTCGCCGCCGGGCTGGTGACGGCGGGCACCGCGGTGAACATGTGGATGTTCGTCGCGGGCCGGGCGGTCCAGGGGCTGGGCGGCGGTCTGGTGATCGTCGCGCTGTACGTGGTGGTCGGCCGGGCGTTCCCGGAGCGGCTGCGGCCCGCCGTGTTCGCGGCGTTCTCGGCGGCCTGGGTGCTGCCCTCGATCCTCGGCCCGGTGATCTCCGGCGCGGTCACCCAGCACCTCGGCTGGCGCTGGGTGTTCCTGGCGGTGCCGGTGCTGGTGCTGCTGCCGCTGGCGGTGATGGGGCCGGCGCTGCGCCGTGCGGAGCTGCGTCGTTCGGAGGAGCCCGAGCCGCCGTCGCGGGCCGGGACGTACGACTGGCGGCGCACCCGGGACGCGGCGATGGTCGCGCTCGGCGCGGCGCTGCTGCAGTACGCGGGTCAGCGGCTCGACGGCTGGGCGCCGCTGCCCGCGGTGGCGGGGCTGGCGCTGCTGGGCCCGGCGGTGCTGCGGCTGCTGCCGCGCGGCACGCTGCGGGCGGTGCGCGGGCTGCCGACGGTGATCCTGCTGCGCGGGATCGCGGCGGGCGCGTTCTTCGCGTCCGAGCTGTTCATCCCGCTGATGATGCAGACCCAGCGCGGGCTGTCGGTGACGATGGCGGGCCTGACGCTGGCGCCGGGCGGGCTGTCCTGGGCGTTCGGGTCCTGGCTGCAGGGGCGGCCGGGGGCGGAGCGGCACCGGGGGGCGCTGATCCGGATCGGGTTCGTGGGGACGGCGGTGGCGGTCGGCGGGGCGGCGCTGGTGCTGTTCCCGGCGGTTCCGGTGTGGGTGACGGCGGCGTTCTGGGCGGTCGGCGGCGCCGGGATGGGCCTGGCGATCGCCAGCATCAGCGTGCTGATGATGAAGCTGTCGAAGCCGGAGGAGACCGGCGGGAACTCGGCGGCCCTGCAGCTCAGCGACGCGTTGGGCAACGTGCTGCTGACCGGCCTGGCCGGGGTGCTGTTCGCGGCCCTGGGCGGCGGCGCGGCGGGTGCGCCGGCCCACGGCGCGGACGGCGGGTCGGCGCTGCCGGCGGGGGCGTTCGCCGCGGTGTTCCTGACCATGCCGGTGGTCGCGCTGGTCGGCGCTGCGCTGTCGGGCCGGGCGACCGCGAAGGCCGGGGCCTGACGGGCGACTGACGGGCGACTGAAGGGCGGACGGACGGGCGGACGGCTCCGGCCGGGCCGCCGCCCCCGGACGCGGGGGGTGCGACCCGGCCGGAGCCGGTGGGTGCGGGGCGGGCCCGGCGTGGTGGACCCGGCGTGGTGGACCCGGCGGGGCGGAGGGGACGGAGGCTACTTGCCGCCCGCCACCACCGGGACGGACGGGGAGGCCGCGCCCCCGGCGGGGGTGCCGGCGCCGCCGAGGTAGGCGTTCCAGCCCTCCTTCGGGGCCTGGCCCGGGGGGAGGGCCTGGAGCTTCTTGAGGACCCCCGGGTCCTGCGCCTCCAGCCACTCGACGAGCTGCCGGAAGGAGACCATCCGGACCTCGGGCTTGTCGGCGATCTGCTTGAGGGTCTCCTCGACGGCGTTCATGTAGATGCCGCCGTTCCACTGCTCGAAGTGGTTGCCGATGATGAACGGCGCCCGGTTGCCGTTGTAGGCGCGGTCGAAGCCGGCCAGGTAGGAGTCGCGGGCCTGGGTCTGCCAGAACGCCTGCCGGCCCGGGTCGCCCTTGGTGTTGTCGCCGGACTGGTTGTACATGATGTTGTAGTCCATCGAGAGCACCTGGAAGCTGTGCCCGGGGAACGGGATGGACTGCAGCGGCATGTCCCACAGCGCGCCGCCGGCGAACTTCTGCGGCCACATCTGCAGGCCGCCGGGGCCCGAGCTGTCGTACTTCCAGCCGCGCTTGACGGCGGTGGGGAGCAGGCCGCGCTGGCCCTCCAGGCAGGGGGTGCGGCCGCCGATCAGCTCCTTGCGGTAGTCGAAGGGCAGCGCGGGCAGGTCGGTGTTGCCGGTGTTGGTGCGCCAGTTCATCACGAAGTCCATGGCCTGCTGGATCTCGCTGTCCCAGTCCTCGGGGGACCACTTGCCGCCGCCGTTGGCGCCGCAGAAGTGGCCGTTGAAGTGGGTGCCGATCTCGTGGCCCTCCAGCCAGGCCGCGCTGACCTGCTCGATGGTGGCGCGGATGTGCTGGTCGCTGAGGTAGCCGATGTCGGAGGCGCCGATCGAGTGCTGCGGCGGGTGGTACAGGGTCTTCTTCGACTCGGGCAGCGTGTAGATGCCGCTGAGGAAGAACGTCATGGTGGCGTCGTGGTCCTTGGCGAGCTTGCGGAACCGGCTGAACAGCTGGTTGTCGAGCTCGCCCGCGCCGTCCCAGGAGAAGACCACGAACTGCGGGGGCCGCTGTCCGGCCTCCAGCGGGACGGCCTGCGGCTGGTTGGGCTGCGGGCCGGTGTCGGAGGTGGAGCCGTCGCCGATCAGGGCGGCGGGGGGCTTGGGGACGGCGCTGGGGCTGCCGCCCGCGGCGAGGCCGTCGGCCTGTGCGGGCGGGGCGGAGCCCCCGTTCCCGGAGGAGCTAGCGCAGCCGGCGGCGAGGGTGGCGGCGGTCGCCGCACCGGCGGCCAGCAGCGTCCTGCGGGAGAGGGCGTCCATGTCTCACATCCGTTCACCAGGGAGTAAGGGGAAGTCACCGGCCGGATGAACGGTCCATCAGATGAAATGGAGAGATGCGTCGTCCGGGGGAGTCGGCCTCAGCATGGCACGCGTCCGCACGCCGCGCCGGTAAGCACGGCCCGGGTACGGATGACCGGGGGACGCCGCGCCGAAACGCTCACCTGTTCGGCCCACCGGGCCGGGGCGGCGGCGTCAGCGGGGAGTTGACTTGGCGTCATCCGCCCCGGCGCCCGGGCCCGCGACCCCCGCGGGGCACGGACCCGCGCCACCCGGACGGCACCGACCCGCGACACCCGGACACGGAGGTCCCACCCGCCGATGTGGCAACCGCTGATCGACGCCTACCGGCACCGGATCGTCGACACCGGACGGGAGCCGCTGTTCCTGCTGCTGCTCGGCCTGGTGCTGTCGTTCCTGTTCATCCGGCTCAGCACCCGGATGATCCGGGCCCGGGTCCGCTGGTGGCCCGGCAACGTCTCCCCGGGCGGGCTGCACATCCACCACGTGGTGTTCGGCCAGGCCCTGCTGCTGGTGTGCGGGGTGGCCGCGTTCGCGGTGCGCGGCGACGGCGGCTCCTGGTGGAACCTGCTGGGCTTCGGGTTCGGCGTCGGCGCGGGCCTGGTGCTGGACGAGTTCGCGCTGGTCCTGCACCTCAAGGACGTCTACTGGTCGACCCAGGGCCGCACCTCGGTGGACGCCGTGGTGTTCGCCGTCGCCGTGATCGGGCTGCTGCTGATCGGCGAACTCCCGCTCGGCGGCTTCGTCCGCGACCCCGACGGGCCGACCCTGGCCGGGGCGGCCGTGCTGCTGGTGCTGGTGCTGGTCAGCCTGCTCAAGGGCAAGACCTGGACGGGGCTGCTGGGCATCATGCTCTGGCCGCTCGCCCTGGTCGGCGCCGTCCGGCTGGCCCGCCCGGCCAGCCCGTGGGCCCGCTGGCGCTACCGCTCCCGCCCCCGCCGGCTGGCCCGCGCCGAGCGCCGGGAGGACCGGATCCACCGCCGGCTGGTCACCGCCAAGACCGCCGCGTACGACCTGGTGGCCGGCACCCCCGACGCCGACCCGGAACCCGCCGCGGCCCCCGGGCCCGCACCGGCCGGGGCGCCCGCCGTGGCACCGGCCGGGGCACCCGTCGAGCCGCCGCCCGCGCGCCCGCCCGCGCGCCCGCCCGCGCCCTGGCGGCTGCGCTGCGCCCGGCTGGCCCGCTGGTACCTGCTGGCCGCCACCCTGCTGGACCTGCTCGGCGCCCTGGTCGCCCCGTTCCGGGCCCAGGTCGAACGGGCCGACCGGGGCGAGTACTTCACCCCGGTGCTGGTCACCTCCGGGTTCACCACCGCGCTGCTGGCCGGGCTGCTCGCCGTCATGCTGCGCCGCCGCAAGCGGGCCGCCTGGATCCTCGCGCTGGCGGTCACCGCCGCGCACGCCGCCGTCTACGCGCTGGCGCTGGCCTTCCCCGAGTACCGCGCGCACCCGTTCAACTGGGTCTCCGCCGCCCTCACCCTGGCGCTGCTGCTGGTGCTGCTGGCCGCCCGCCCGGTGTTCCGGGTCCGCGGCGGCCGCGGCAACCTGCCGCTGGCCGCCGCCGTGCTGCTGCTCGGCGGGGCGCTGCTGACCGGCCTCGGCGCCCTCGCCGTCCGGCTCTGGCACACCGGCGCGCTGCCCGGCTGGGGCGAGGCCGCCCGGTACGCGGTGCTGCGGCTGGTCACCGTCTCCGGCGTGGTCGAGGTCACCGGCGTGGACGTGCCGGGCTGGCTCGACCTCGGCCTCAACCTGCTGGCCACCGCCCTGCTGCTGCTCACCCTGCGGATCCTGCTGCGCTCCCCGCGCGGCACCGAGTGGCAGGGCCCCGAGGACGAGCGGGCGCTGCGCGCGCTGCTGGAACGGCACGGCGGACGCGACTCGCTGGGCTACTTCGCGCTGCGCCGCGACAAGTCGGTGTGCTTCTCGCCCAGCGGCCGGGCCGCCGTCGCCTACCGGGTGGTCAACGGCGTGGCGCTGGCCTCCGGCGACCCGGTCGGCGACCCGGAGGGCTGGCCGCAGGCGATCGAGGAGTGGCTGCGCCGGGCCCGCGCGCACGCCTGGATCCCCGCCGTCACCGGCGCCGGCGAGCTCGGCGGCACGGTGTACGCCCGGACGGCCGGGCTGCGCGCGCTGCACCTGGGCGACGAGGCGGTGGTCGACGCGGCCGGCTTCACCCTGGAGGGCCGGGAGGCGCGCGGCCTGCGGCAGACCTGCCACCGGGTGGAGCGGGCCGGGTACGCGGTGGTGCTGCGCCGGCACCGGGACGTCCCGCCGGAGGAGTTCGCCGACCTGGCCCGGCTCGCCGACGCCTGGCGGCACGGCCGCACCGAGCGCGGCTTCTCGATGGCGCTGGGCCGGCTCGGCGACCCGGCGGACGGCGACTGCCTGCTCGCCGAGTGCCGCGACGGCGCCGGGCGGACGGCCGCGCTGCTGTCCTTCGTCCCGTGGGGCCCGGACGGGCTGTCGCTCGACCTGGTGCGCCGCGACCGGGAGTCCGACCGCGGGCTGGTCGAGTACGCCGTCAGCGCGCTGCTCGGCCGGGCCGCCGAGTTCGGGGCGGCCCGGGTGTCGCTGAACTTCGCGGTGTTCCGCGAGGCGTTCGAGCCCCGGCTGGGCGCCGGGCCGGCCCTGCGGCTGTGGCGCGGGGTGCTGCGCTCGCTGTCCCGGTGGTGGCGGCTGGAGGAGCGGTACCGGGCCAACGCGCGCTACCGGCCGTCCTGGGAACCGCGCTACGTGCTGTACGAGAAGGCGTCCGAGCTGCCCGCGATCGGCCTGGCCAACGCGCTGGCGGAGGGCTTCCTGACCAGGCCCCGGCTGCGCCGCGGCGGGCGGCGGCCCTGACGCCGCGTCACTCGGACAGAACCCACCGGGTGCTGCCGCCCCGGCCGCCGGGTGAACTGGGCGGGTCAGGGCCAGGGACGGCGGAGGGCGGAGGGCACGCGGTGGGCGAGCGGACGTGGCGGGGGTCGGTGGCGGCCGCGGGCGCCGTCGTCGCGGGGGCGTGGCTGCTGCACGGCGGGCTGGTCGGCGGCCTGCCGCCGGCGCCGGCCGCGGCGCAGGCGTACGACGGCACCCCGGTGGGCCCGGCCGTCCCCGCGCTGCCGCCCTCCCCGCCGGTGCGGGTGCGGATCCCGGTGCTCGGGGTGGACGCGCCGGTGACCCGGCTCGGCCTGGACGACGAGGGGCGGCTGCAGCCGCCCCCGGCCGGGGAGCGCAACCTGGCCGGCTGGTACCGGGACGGCGCCGCGCCCGGCTCCAGCGGGACGGCGGTGCTGGCCGGGCACGTCGACGACGCGCACGGCCCGGCGGTGTTCTACCGGCTGGGCACGCTGCGCAAGGGCGACCAGCTGGAGGTCGCCCGGGCGGACCGGGCCAGCGCCTGGTTCCAGGTCGACGGCGTCGAGGTCTACCCGAAGAGCGAGTTCCCGGACCGCAAGGTGTACGCGCCCACCCCCGACGCCCAGCTGCGGCTGATCACCTGCGGCGGCAGCTTCACCCGGGAGGGCGGCTACGCGGGGAACGTGGTGGTGTACGCGCACCTGGTGCGCACCCAGCGGGCCTGACCGGTCGCCGTCCTGACGGGGTGTGCGGGCACCCGGCCGGGACGGCGGCCGGTCAGGCCAACAGCTCGGCGAGCGCCCGGTCGCAGTCCAGGTGCTGCAGCTCCTGCCCCTCGGGCACCACCAGGTAGCTGTGCCAGAGGAAGCGGCGCAGCTCGGTGCGGTCGAACTGGAGCAGCGCGACGCCCTCGGGGGAGCGCAGCTCGACCACGGTGCGCTGGCCGAGCGCGGGGCGGACGTGCACGTCCCCCTCGCCGCTGGGCAGGTCGAGCCCGGCGGCCAGCAGCTGGCGGGCGAACACCCACTCGACCCCGTCGGCGGGCCGGTCCGCCGGGTCCGCCGGGTCCGCCGACTCGGGGGGGAGGTCCAGCGGGCCGTCGACCGGGTCGGCCGCTTCCGGCGCGTCCAGCGCGTACTCGGCCGGGAAGACCATCCGGACCGCCAGCGGGTCGTCGGCGCGGTAGCGCAGGGTGACCCGCAGCAGCGCGGAGCGGTGGGTGCTGACGATCAGCCGGGCGTGCGCGGTCTGTTCGACCGGCTCGGGCGCTGCGAACACGGCGGTTCCTCCGGAGGGTACGTGCTGGTACGGGTGCGACCGGTGTCGCCTCCTGCTGATGAAGAGTCACGCGGGGCAGGAACGATTACGCCGTTCTTGAGTCCGACTTAAGTGATCTGCGTCACACTGGCGTGGACCAACCCGGTCATTCCGGGCTGGTGGCATGGGCATTCCATGGGCAGCGGCGGGCCGCCCGGGCAGGATCGCGGGAGCCGCACGGGACCCCCACAAATCACCCGTACGGCGACATCAGGGGAGGGGCGACACCATCGAGGAACGAGTGCGGACGGCCGAGCGGAACCCGCTCGCCGCGTACACCGAGCTGTACCGACACCACCATCCCGGCCTGCTGCGATACGCCGGAACCCTGACCGGCGGCGACCGCTGGCGGGCCGAGGACCTGGTCGCCGAGGCGCACCTGCGGGTGTGGCGGCGGCTCGCCGCCGGGCACCGGATCGAGGACCCGCGGGCCTACCTGGCCACCACCGTCCGGCACCTGGCGGCCACGCCGGTCCGGGAGCGGGCCGCCGGGGAACTGCCCGAGCGGGACGGCGGGGAGCAGGCCGCCGACCCGGCGCCCCGGGTGGCCGAAACCGACCGGATGCGCGGACTGCTCGCCCAGCTGCCCGAGCGCTGGGCGCAGGCGCTGTGGCTCTCCGAGGTCGAGGGGCTGCCGCCCGGCGAGGTCGGCGCCCGGCTCGGGGTGGGCCGCGGGGCCGCCGCCGTCCTGCTGCACCGGGCCCGCGAGGGCCTGCGGCTGGCCTACCTGCGGGCCTACCCCGGCGCCCCGCGCGACCCCGGCTGCGCCGCGCACTGGGCGGCGCTGGCCGCCCAGGCC